>JAPPIL010000094.1 GCA_028877195.1 Pseudomonadota bacterium | reverse complement strand
CGTCAACATCGATTTTCCAGAGCCAACGGAAATCAAAGACATCATCAAGGCGGTGGCATTGTGGACAGGCAAGAACGTTATCCTTGACCGTCAAGTGTCGGGCAAGGTGCAAATAATTTCGCCGCGCAAAGTAACAAAGGAAGAAGCGTATCAAGCTTTCCTATCGGCACTGAACATTTTAGGGCATACGACGGTCGAGACTGGCAAGGTGATCAAAATTATGCCGATTCGCACCGCGGTTAAGGGTAATCTTAAAACGTTTATGGGATCAAAGTGGACTCCCCGCACCGACGAAATAATTACCCAGATCGTGCCTTTGAAGTATATCAATGCCAAAAATATCCAAACGACCTTGTCGCGCATTGTCTCATCTAACTCGATGATTGCTTATGAGCCGACAAACACGCTGATTATCAGCGACACTGGCTTTAAGGTGCGGCGGGTGTTGGATATTATCGACCTCCTTGATGTTCAAACCCAACAGCCGCGGCTAGAGATTATCCCGATTCGTTTTTCGGATGCCAAATCTGTCGCCGAGAAGGTGCGTGAGCTGGTTACGCGCTCCACCCGCAGCAAACGCTCACGGTCATCAGGCGCACAGGAGTATAAGATACTTATCGATGAGCGCTCTAATTCGGTCATTATCTTTGGCCCGCCGCGCACGATTGCTGATGTCAAGCAGATGGTTGAAAAATTTGACATTGAGCTCGACGATCCCAGCAAACAAGCGACGATTCACGTGCGCCCATTGGATTATGCTGATGCTAAAACTCTCGCTGCGACTCTCTCGGCTTTGACCCAATCCTCGCCGCAACGCCGCACAGCACGCTCTAGACGTTTATCTTCAGCACGGAGCACAAGCGCCCCAACGGTCGCGCAGTTTGACAACAATGTAAAAATCACCGCTTATGAGCCATCCAACTCGCTATTGATTACAGGTAGCCGCAGTGCTTATCAGGCACTCAACGCCATCATCCGCAAGCTCGACCTGCGTCGTAGCCAAGTTTATGTTGAAGCGGACATTCTTGACATCAACATCAACGACTCTTTCGCAATCGGTGCAAGTATTTTTGCTGGTGCTGGTAGTAGCGAAGGCATGAAGAGTATCGGCACTTGGCAAGGTGAGAATGCCTCGTCGTTGATTATCGGCAGTGCGCTTGCCAACAACGAAAGCACGCAAATGCAAGCATTGGAAAGTCTACGAGGCTTGTTTGCTAGCGATGGTATCGCAGTAGGTATTCTTTCGGGGATGGAAGTTGAGTTACCAGGGCTAGGCAAGGTATCGCCAGGTGCGTTCATCAATCTTTTAAAGACCGATGCCAACACTAAAGTATTGGCAACGCCACAGATTCTAACCTCTAACAACGAAGAAGCAAAGATAATCGACGGCGAGACTCGCTTGTTTTATACCGAGCCGTTGACCGCAACGGGAGCAAAGACACAAAAACTCGAAAAACAAAACGCTGACTTGCGGCTCAAAATCAAACCAAACATCAGTCATTCAAACTACGTAACTTTGAAGATAGATTTGGAGTCTACCGACTTTGGCACCCAAGACTCGGCTGAAAGCTTGCCTAACTTAATCAAACGCCAAACCTCACAAATTGTAACGGTCAAGAATGGGCAGACGGTCGTTATTTCTGGGCTGTTGAAGACGCGAGAATTTGAAACCTTTCAAAAGATACCCTTGCTCGGTGATATTCCTATTCTTGGTTGGTTGTTTCGCAATTCAAGACTTGGCAGCACCAAAACTAACTTGGTCGTATTCTTGAAACCGCACATCGTTCATAGTGCCAGTGATTTAGCACAGATTTACAAACAAAAAATCATCGAGCGCGATAAGTTCTTAACGACCGTAAACACTAAAGCTGGCAGTAAGTTCTACAATCTATTGCCGACTGCGAGTGAGGGTGAATATCGTGGCGATGAGATAGATGCTCATGAACAGCAGCAGTTAGAAGAAATGCGCCGCGAAATGTATCGCATCAAGCGCGACAAGAGCCATTCCGCTTATCCATTAGATGGGTCGCGTGATAGCACCAGCAATTTTGATGCTAGTGAGGGTAGCTCTTTTGAGCCGAGTATTCCGCAAGTCCCAAGTCCTAGCGTCAATGACATCACCGAGCAGAGCGCTGACCCAGCTGCCGACGAGGATGCTGGCGAGGAAGACACCGATACTACCGATGAGGCTGATGAAGCTAATGCAGAGACCGAGGCCAGTGCTGACGAAGCTCTCCGCACTGTTCCATGACAACGAGGTGAAATTTTGACGCAACAAGTAGAGGGCAAACCCTGGACACAGCAATCGCAACCTGTTCAGATTCCGCGCAAGAGTCTAGGCGAAATTCTTCTTGAATCAACGACCATCACGGAAGAGCAACTCAATGAAGCGCTGAAGAACCAGCAGTCTGGTTCTAATCAGAAAATCGGCGAGATTCTAATCAAGAAAGAATATGTCTCGGAAGAGGACATGTTGCGAGCCTTATCTATTCAGTTGAATTTACCCTACTACGACCGTTTGCCAGTCAATGACATCGACCCGTCGCTAGTTGAAGATATTCCGATTCAGTTTTGTCGTGATAATCAACTGTTGCCAGTTGCGAAAGATTCTCGTGATGTCAGTATTGCGGTTAGCGACCCGTTAAATCTTGCACCGATCGATGACTTGCGTTTGATTTTGTCAACGAATATCAACCTTATCGTCTGTTCACCGACGGTAATTTTGAACAGCATCAATCGTGTCTATGAGCGTTCCAACGATGCTTCACAAAAAGTAATCGACGAATTGAGCGACCCTGAAGACGGTGAAGTAACATCTTTAGAAGAGACGCGTGATTTACTTGAATCATCGGATGATGAGAAGCCAATAATTCGTTTGGTCAATGGTCTGCTCGCTCGGGCCGTAAAAGAGCGTGCTTCAGACATTCATATTGAACCGTATGAGAATGATATAGTCGTGCGTTTCCGTGTTGATGGTTCTTTACAGGACAAGATGCAGTTGCCAAAGCGTCATGCTGGGTCGCTAGCATCACGTATCAAAATTATCGGCAAGCTCAACATCGCCGAAAAGCGTGTGCCGCAAGATGGGCGGATAAGCATTCGTGTCGCGGGCAAAGATATTGATGTGCGGTTATCGGTGCTACCAACGGCTTTTGGTGAGCGCATCGTTATGCGTTTGCTTGACAAGTCTTCAGGGGCGAAGAGTCTCGCTCAGATGAACATTTCGCCAGACATCTTCCCGACTTGGTTATCGTTGATTGAAAAAAAACATGGCATCGTTCTCGTTACGGGGCCGACTGGTTCAGGTAAGACGACCTTACTCTATGCCTCGATGGTTCATATCAATACGTCGGACATCAATATCCTAACTATCGAAGACCCGATTGAGTATCAGCTTGCGGGTGTCGGTCAGATGGAAGTAAAGGAAAAAATCGGCTTAACCTTTAGTGAAGGGTTGCGGTCGATCTTGCGGCAAGACCCTGATGTAATCATGATTGGTGAGATTCGAGACTCAACAACAGCAAACATCGCAATTCAATCGTCGCTGACAGGACACCTTGTTTTTTCAACTCTACATACTAATGACTCGGCATCAACGGTAACGCGTTTGATGGATTTTGACATTCAACCCTTTCAAGTTACGTCGGCACTGTTGGGAGTGATGGCAACACGGCTCGTCCGCCGTCTGTGTCAAACATGTCGGCAAGGCTATATCCCGACCAAGCAAGAGCTTGCGACGTTAGGGAGGTTAGCGAGCAAGTTGGATGGACGCAAGCTTTATCGGCCAGGCAGTGGTTGTGAGCAGTGTTTCCAGCAATGTTATCGCGATCGCCTTGGTATTCACGAACTGCTGGTCATCGACGATAAGATGCGGCAAACGATTATCGCTCATCAAGATGCAAAGATTATCAAAAAAACTGCCCTCGAAAGCGGTATGCTGACTCTACGGGAGTCGGCGTTGATGAAAGCTATCGATGGTCTCACGTCTATAGAGGAAGCTTTACAAAAAACCCAGACCGATCGTGATGACAGCTGATGGTGCTCTACAATTACAAGGGCTACGATGCCCAGTCAGGCAATAGCAAAAAGGGCACAGTTGATGCCGAGACACCACGAGCCGCACGTGCGAAGCTACGCCGCGAAAAGATAATCATCTCCAAGTTAGAGGAGGCATCTGCGCCGAGCAAACAGCAGTCATCGTTATTTGCGCGGCGAGTTAGTTTGCTTGACCTCGCGGTAATGACGCGTCAGTTTGCAACTCTACAAAATGCGCAAGTTCCTCTCGATGAAAGTTTAGCAGCCCTCACTTCACAAGTGGACAACCCTGAATTACGCAATGTCATGGCTGGGGTGCGTGATGATATATCGGAGGGTAAACCGCTTGCCACTGCTTTGCTCGCTTACCCGAAAGTGTTCAATCGTCTTTATGTCAATATGGTTGAGGCGGGTGAGTCGTCTGGCAAAATGGGATTGGTGTTGGAACGGCTAGCTGATTATATCGAATATCAGGTTGAAATTAAGGGCAAGATATTTAGTGCGCTCTCGTATCCTGCGATAATGATTGCTGCGTCGTTAGCGATTATCGCTTATCTGTTTATCAGCGTGGTGCCAGGTTTACAGAAAGTTTTCAACAGTTTGAAAGTTACTTTGCCTTGGTATACGGAGAAATTGATCACCTTCTCGGAATTTTTACAGGCGCATTGGGTGATGATTATCATCGCGACTGGGGTGCTTACGTTTTTGTTGCGGCAGTGGTCTAAATCCACCGCTGGTGGACGCAGGGTTGACCTTTGGGCGCTGACTTTGCCTATACTTGGTTCGTTGGTTGTGCGAATCAATGTTTCTAAATTTACCAAGACCTTATCGACGCTGTTGAATTCAGGTGTGCCGATTATCGCAGCGTTGGAAATTACTAAAAACACTATCGCAAACTCGGTTATCGCAGATATTTTGGAAGATGCCAAAACTTCGGTACAGGAAGGGGATAGTCTTGGCAACTGTATTGAACGCAGCAGTCATTTTCCGCCGCTTGTAACGCACATGATCCGCACGGGTGAAAAGACAGGCGACCTTGAGGGGATGTTGAGTCATGTGGCGCAAGCTTATGATTCCGAGGTGGAGCGTAAGATTGCCGCGTTGATTGCGTTGATCGAGCCATTGATGATTATCGTCATGGCTTGTGTTGCGAGTGTGGTCATTATAGCATTGCTAGTGCCGATGCTGTCGGTGATGAGTTCGGTGCGATAAACACAGGAGAGGGTATGTATAGCACAAGAGAACGGCGCAAGTGCGAGTCTGGTATGACGTTGATGGAGATTATCATCGTGGTGGCGTTGCTCGGCACGTTGGGTGTCTACCTGATTACCAATCTTACGCAAACGGCTGATACAGCTAAAATCGACCAAGCAAAACTTGCGATTGGCAATGTCCGACAGGCGTTGCAGTTGTATCGTGTTCATTTGAAAAAATTTCCCAGCACCGATGATGGTTTAGTGGCATTGCTGGAAAATACGGGCGATCGTCGTTGGCGCGGCCCTTACTTGGATGATGCTAATAAACTTGTCGATCCTTGGGATATGGAATTTGAGTATGAAAGCAATGGTCGGGATTACAAGATTATCTCCGCTGGCCCTGACATGGAGATAGGAACAGGGGATGATGTTATCTACCCAGAGCCTGCTGCCACCGAGGGGGTGCAGGGGGAGTAATCCCCCTGAAACAAACAGTCTTTCTGTGCAGTTGTATACACCAACACAGTTAAGCGCTGATCAGAGGACATGCTTACGCAACAAAGACGGGAGTAGTAGGGCAAGCAATACTAGTGGCTTCTCACTGCTAGAAGTTATCATCGTCGTTGCTTTGTTAGCAGGGGTGTATAGTTATGCCTTGCCGCAGTTTCGTATTTTTACGGGGCTTGAGGAGTCGAGCACCTTATCGCGTCTGGCTGTTGATATTCGCAGTGCTTATGATATAGCGGTGTTGACGGGCAAGGTGCATCGGTTGGTGTTTAAGCTTGATACGGGTGAGTATTGGCTGGAGATGTCTGATGCCGAGCAGGTGTATTTGGGGGTTGAGGGCAAAGACCATGATACTACCGAGTATGAGGAACAGGAGGCACAGCAGAATTTTGAGGATGATTTTCAAATCTATGAAGACATGATGCCTAGTCCTGTCTATGACCCTGAAGATGAGGTAGAGATAAAACTTATCACGCCCCTCATTGTCGCTAAAGAACAACTTCAACCGCCCCACTGGAAGATGGTCAAGAACATTGAGTGGCAAAAGCGCGATCTCGGCGACCAGTTGACTATTGTGTCGATACAGGCTGAACATCACGCTCGCAAGCAGTCGTATAATGGTGAGGGCGACCCTGACCGTGCCTTTTTATATTTTTTCCCGAATGGTTATGTGCAGCAGGCAAGCATTGAGATTGCGCCACGCGACGCAGACCTTGAGAAGCAACCTCCTTATGTTATCATCACGAATCCTTTTGAAGGCACGGCTACTGTTGAGGTTGCTGCCAATGTTTAATTTTTATACGAGAGGCAGTGCCTCTCGTGCTCTCCATTTTTTGTTTGCGGAGGGCGTTCCCCGGCTTTGTTGCATAACTGATTAAGCAACAGAAAGCCCTTATGTAGCAAGAGTTTC
>JAPPIL010000166.1 GCA_028877195.1 Pseudomonadota bacterium | reverse complement strand
GAAAGCCCTCCGCATACTAAAAAGGAGAGATGTTAGTTATGCAACAAAGCCGGGTCAACTCCAAATTGAAATGGCGACACGCCCTAATCTATCTCTTCGGTTTGTTCTTCCAGTTCACGATATTTTGGAAGTTCAGAATAGTAAGCAATCATTGATTCAATAGTAATTTCTTTTTCAGAGCGTTCATCAGGAGGTAGGCCTTCCCGTGCCTTTTTCCAAGGATCTTCAACGTGGGTCAGATGACTTAACATGTCACCATCAAGGCTTCCATACTTCCCAACAGCCCAATCTATGCATGACTTTTGTTCCATCGACAAGTTAGCGGTATCACCAAAAGATATGCCGCCAAAGTATCTATGGCCTCGATGCTCATTAAAAATCTCTTTTACTACGGGGCCAGCAGCCCATGCCAAAATTTTTTCTTCAAATAGTGGTTTCTTGTAGTGCACTAATGATTCAACTTGAGAATAGTAAACTATCTTTTGCAGTTTCATACATGTAGAGCCTTTAGGGATGCGTATAGAAACGTATTGTGCAACATCAAATGCCTTCGCTGGCTTGTCCGATGTAACTACTCTTTGAATTTGCTCTACAGAAAACCGCAGTCCCAGTGCATTAAGAATCGCTATTATGTTTTGAATACTTGGTATGCTATCACCACTGAGAATCTTATGTAGACCTTGCCTTGATAAGCCAACTGCTTCTGCAAAGTTCGTCTTTCCTCTCGCAGTAGCTACATCATCAATAGCTTTGATTAGATACAGGTAGTCATTGTCTTCTTCGATATCAGGGCTTGCAAGGGCATTTTTGATATGAAGAAACACAGCTTGATCATCCTCTTTCAGGTTTTCAAGTAGGTATTTATTAAAGCTCGAACCTTTATTTTTCATCTGTGCTCTCCTTTTTATTTTGCAGGTATCTTTCCCATCTATCCCTAGCTAGTTTGATATCTTCTTGTTGGTTTTGTTTTGTTCCTCCGTGCAACAAAAGCATTAATTCATCTTCGTAAACACCGAAGTAAATTCTGTAACCAGGCCCGAAATCAATTCTGATCTCTCCCCAGTTTTCACCTAGGATCTTATGGTCACCAAAGTTACCCATCTCTGCACGGTTAATCCTAGTAGTAATCTTGCTATGTTCAACTCGTCTACTCCTCTTTGGCTTTAGCAGCTGCTCCAACCATTCTTTTAGCGGTTCTGTGCCATTATCTTCCTTGAAAAATACAGCTTTTCGCCTCTTTACTTCCATACTACCCCTATACATACCTATCGGTGTTATGTAAATCAAAGTTTACTCAAAAAAATAATCTGACAATAATTATTGACAGTTAGCAACGAGAGTCTGCTTGCTGACTGGTGTTGCCCATTTTATAGTTCAACCCATGGTTATCACTATTACCCAAAACCTGAATCAACTACTGCGGTTTAGCTGCAAAAATAGTTAAGAGTAGTTCTTCACCATGCATCTTATAGATAGGTTCTTTGCGGCTTAAAGAGATGCTTTCGTGCAAGATAATCTTAACACCACTTCTGGATATCTTCAAAGATTCTAATCGCGTAGTTGAACTAAAGTATCGGGGGGTCAATTAGGTGCAGAAGTCGGGAGTTCTTGAGGACTAAATATGGTGTTAACATTGGTGTTTCCCAATATAGCAGTCATAGTCTCCCTCAAACTTTATCATTGCAAATACGATACGAACCAGCACCTCACGAGCCATGATTATGGACGACCCAAGACATTCACGTTTTTTAGCAATACCTTGGTGGGCAATCTGATTTCTTATTTCTGTTAGATATTTTATATTTAACTGTTCTTGCTTTATGTTTAATGCTTTCAGAAGCGATTTAATCTTATCTTCTAGTGGTATCTTTTCTGGCTTCGACCATTGAAAATAACCTATAGCAAACGATTCAATCGCGATCATCTGTGTTAGAAAGCACACTTCTCGATAAGTAGTAGGGACAAGCGATAGGTTAATCATGATTCCTAGTATGTTCCAGTTGTGGGCATCTATCTCTCTGGCAGCAGGGGCTGCTTTTTCAAAAAATGAATTAAGAGATAAATAGCGGATACACGGCAGAAGAAGTGACTGTTGATTTCCATAATTAACACTATGAAATGTGGCTTCGCAATGATTGCCTTGGTAGAACTCCTCTATTGGAACATACAAAGGCATTCCTCGAACAAATGCAAGCAAGGTTCGGAGTCGTTGCAGCAATTCTCGTGCCTCCATTTTCCAATCTATATTACCGCTTACCTTGGTTGATTCTATACAAATGTAGCCAGTGACCTCATTCCCTTTCAACTTTCTAACATTTGGAGAAACAAAAATTTTTCCAAGATCGGTTTTAGAAGACATCCCTCCAGGGCAGCAGTTAAAATTTAACAAACGGAAACCAAGCTGCGTGCCTTCGCACTGCTCAGATAAATTCATAGTGATTGAGGTTTTGGATGTGTCAATTTTGATGTGCCCTACAGGGGCTTCGCCTGCTTTTTGAGGGAGATTATGTGCTGTAAGGTAAGCAGCATCACTTTTTAAGTGCTGCTCATTTTCTCCCTCACATTCCAATTTAAAATAGTTAAATGTTTCGCCAATCTTGCCAGCAGTCCTTACAACTTCGCAGTAATCTTCAATGCTATGCATAGGATCAACTTCAAGTTCCAGTTTGCCTGACTGCCCTGCACTTACGGTAAGAGTGATGGGTATCTTTTTCTTGCCAATGATAATTTTTCCAGTAAAGATCCCACGCTTCATAAGCATGAGATCTTTATTTTGGCTCATGTGTTAATGGCCATTAGCAGGCAATCCGAACTCTCTTTTAAAGTAATTTATTCGTGACTCAACCCAGTTAAGGTATGCACCTTTTGTCATAGGATTGAACAGGTGGCAAAATTTCTGTTTTCTAGCTCCATGCCTAAAAGGAATGTTAGAACTGGTGCTGTTCGTATCTCCTACTGGTTCAGCAAAATAAACATTTCCCTTCATGTTATACAGACCAAGCATTGCCCAAGAACTGTTGAACCTATTGAGATGCAGGGCATTTTTAACGACTAACTCAAACTCTGATGGAGAAATAAAACATATATGTAACCTTGAATGGCATTTGGGAGTAAAAATAAGGAGAGTAAGACCATCGTCGTAGTAAATTGCTTTAGCACGATGTGTATCGCCGAACCTGTCAGTATCGGAATGAATTAGCTTGTAATGTCCATTAGGAGTATTACCGTTGCTATATCCATTTTTTAATAACATTATGTCCAGTTTACAGAGATAAATGAACTCATCGTCGCACTTGATCTCGTCTAAATTTAGCTCTTGTTCTGGCTGTCCCCAAAAAGCCACTGCCGCGTAAAGATCGTCACTTCTAGCGGTAGAACGCTCATGTGCAAGAGCTTTATCTACTCTCTGACGAAAATCAGTTGCATCATGACTGGTTTGTGAATTTTTCCAAGCTCCAAGAGCAGCCATGATCTGGCGCTTCAACTCATCAGAATTAGAAAATTTTGTTCTTACATGCCCTGTTCGGTAATCTTCTACTTCTTTGAGAAATTTGCTTTGATTCGGATCGCTTTCAATGTTTTGCACAAAAGACAATACTGGTTTGTGCATCTTGATAGCTCCTTTGTATTCAGTATGCGTTACCGAAATATCATTGCCATCGGGCACGGAGCCGTATCGTTGTCCCAGAAGTAATAGAACTAGATCACTGTCTTGCATGCCCTTAGTGCAGACCTGTTCCGACGAATATGGCTGCGCATTTAGGTCTTCAACCATGATTGGGATCATGCTTGCAGTCTCGACAGCTTCCTTCGCAGCACGCCTGAACTCCTCAAACCCTTCGATTACTGAACTGATAAACACTCTGCTCAATGGCTTGTCCTTGCAGATGTGGTTGAAGTCCCGCTTCCGTAACAGGCAGCCTAATGCGAACAGATTTTACCGTCAACCACGTCTGTCATCTGCCTCTCCGCATTTGGTGTGCTAGTATCCGATGCAGCTATTGAGCATGTCCGTTGCTGAAGATCAGCAGGTTGGCTTCATCAATTGAGGCCAGCGCTGGCAAGTGGTAGTGTCCCCACCAGTAGAAAAAACTGGTAGTGCTGGCGTACCTGTCTACAACGTCGCTGTTTTTCTCTTAAGAGTTGTGTTTGTTGACGAAAATGCCGATAGTTACTACGATGGGGTTGTAGGAGGTTAAGGTATGCCTGATCAGTTGGAGAGGGACAAAAACATAAGTTTTTTCAAGGACAATCTAAATGGTTGGCTCACCGACATAGCTTACAAGCACAAGTATGTGGTCATAGCTAATCAGGAGGTTAAGGCTGTGCATGACAGCTTTTCCGATGCGTTAATCTATGCGGCCGCTAATCTTGTTAGAGGGGAGTTCATCATCCAACAGGTCATCGGTGAGGATGAGCGGGTTGGCTTTCTAGTATTGGCTTCTTGAGAGGGAAAGGGTTAGCTTCTGTCATCCTCCTGTTGCAGTTGCATCCGCTAGCATGTGAGTTGTAATGATAAGTGGGCTATTTCCGCAGCACATTACTGGAACGAAAGGTTGTAGAAACCGAGAACGGCAAGGGACAGGTTCAGTGGCAGTTTTCGCCTCTGGGCTTGGAAGATGCTGGAATCAATATCCCTGTTGCAGTGAGCCAGTCGGCGGTTTTTGCGGATGAGCACGGCAGACCTCCACGATCTATGATAGTCATGGGACACCTAGACACTGGTGCATCGAAAACAGCACTTGACCTTGCATTAGCTAAAGCACTAGGGCTAGATAGTGTGGGGATGGGAAGCAGCCATTCAGTGTCGGGGAAATTCACATCACCTGACTTCGCCGTTGACTTGAGCTTTACTGGCACAACCCCTGCCTGAATTCTCGTGCGTCGAAATCGAACCAAAGAAGGCGTTGACCTCCCTCCATTTTATAGTTCAACCCATGGTTATCACTATTACCCAAAACCTGAATCAACTACTGCGGTTTAGCTGCAAAAATAGTTAAGAGTAGTTCTTCACCATGCATCTTATAGATAGGTTCTTTGCGGCTTAAAGAGATGCTTTCGTGCAAGATAATCTTAACACCCTCGCCCCTAAGCTCCAGAAACTTTTTCCTGCTCAGGTTTCTGCCCATGCCATCGTCAATTGATATTTCTGACAACAGGCGAGTCAATAGCTCATTGCGAGTTGCTTGGTTATAGCGCAGAGTGTCAACTGTTAAGGTGTTCGCTAACCTTCCTGGTTGGTGTTGCCCCCCGAAAAAGTGGACAAGGCTGCTTAAGCTGCTTCTGGATATCGTCAAAGGTTCTAATCGCGTAGTTGAACTAAAGGATGGGGGGAGGTCACACGGAGCAAAATACGGCTTCATCAAACGCAGTGGTAGCACGGGCTGCAGCAAAGCTTTAAAGCTTTGCAAGAATCCGTCGATCTTACTGGTGGTTGATACTTTCGTGTAAGTAGCAGCCACACCAGCACAGATTATCTCTAGCGAGGAGAAGCTATGGGTTTGTTATTTCAACTTTTTGGCGTTATATCAGAGCCACAAGAACGCAAGTTAACTAACAAACAAAAATCCGATGCCCGCGAGCACTTGAAAAAGAAACAAGGCAGGAGATGTGCGGACTGCGGTGTGCGAAAACGCTCAACAAAAAACCGCCGCGCATTTGATCTCGACCATAAACAGCCTTTAGCTGCGGGTGGCAAAGACAACATCAAAAATATGCAACTCCTGTGTTTGGACTGTCACAAGCAAAAAACAAAAAGAGAATGGGATCGTGGACTCTACAAAAAAGGAGCTTAACCGCATTCGCTGCCTTTTGGCTGGATAATGTGTCCACTTTTTGGGGCTACTCCAATAGCTTTCAGTGTAAGTGAATGCCTATGGCGGCTTGCTTCTTGTGCCATACCATGTGTTCCGTGGGTCTACTCCATAAAATTATTAGACATTTACTTACGACCCAAGCTGGACTACATGTCCGTAGTGCAATTATTGGAGTATTATCTATGAACATTCAGCACCGCATAGAAAAAGGGTTGGCTAACTTTGCCAATCAGCATCGCGACTACTCACCAAGTGTCATGAATGAAATTCTGATCCTTGCTGATAGTCTGATCAGTAAAATTAATGATGGGTCGCCTGCTAGATTAATTGATATAAAAATCGAAGCTCTCACCGTCTACAAATCGCTTGTCAGAAGGCTGCTCAAAGAGAATGACATCATAAATAAAGCGATAGAAAAAACAGGCAACATAACCTTTACCAAACAAGAACTAGTGGACTCCTTTGCTGACCTAGCACAGCTAGTTATTCTTTATGCAGAGGCCAATGGTTGGCAAGAATCTCCAGAAGATGAAGATGGCTAATCTGATCGGTGGTTTTAGCTAACAGAACTGGACAAACAGATCGTTGGGTTGTTTTATTTTGTCAAGCTAAATGAGATTAGACATGACCCATGTTGTGGCCACGCTGCGGTCAAGGACTTTTTCTAGAGCATGAAGCTAGGCTCGTCTATTGCTCACAGAGCGATGAACGGAGCTAAGCAAGCAACTGAACTATAAAATGGGGGGGGGGGAAGGTCAGCTTGTCCTTAAGCCGAATCTTTTTCATGCGTTTCTTCCTACGCAATTGCATCTGCAACACCGAATAGTAAAGGCGTGCCGTTTTTTTGTGATTCACCATAAACCCTTCCTTGCGTAACTGGCTATGCATACTGGTAGTGCCGGCTTTGTTGCATAACTGGTGAAGCAACGGCAAGTTAGTGTGTAGCAAGAGGTCT
>JAPPIL010000255.1 GCA_028877195.1 Pseudomonadota bacterium | reverse complement strand
AACAGTTGCTTAAAAATATTCTTGTTCTGGCTACTCTTATGCTCAACCAAAAACACCACTTTGCGCCCACCCTTGCGCATAACCGAGATAATCGCATCAGCACGCCGCTCATTACCCTCGGCATCGCTGAAAACTGTGGCATCAAACTTTAGCGTGCGGAAATCAAGCTTTGCTGCCCTCTCCTTGCCAAGCAAACGTTTGAGTATCTTGGTCGCAAGCTGGGCATGATTGTTAAAAATTGCCATAAATAAAGCATTGTGAAGAGCTCGTAATGACATGCATAATCCCTACATTTATTTTTTGATGGAGATTCTCTAACATCTAACCTACTGGCATGCCTACTGTATTTGCATAATGCCGCCCCAAACTAAAGCAAAAAACCACTTCTTCTCTTGTTCAGCGGTCATACATTATGAGGGAAAGAAGTAGCTAAACCTTTTGCACCGTAAAAAGATTGCTCCCCATCTTCCCTAGTGGCGACAAGGATATGGAAACAAAGATATACATGTCTCCTGCGTTGAGATAGCCCTCGCTTTTGAGCAATTCGGCGATGACAGGCAATATCTCATCAAGAGATGGTTGAGCGCTGACATGAATAGCCTGCACACCTTTTAGCAAACAAAGACGATTCAACAAGTAAGAGTCAAAGACTACCGCAATGATTGGTGTCGAGCTACGGAAGCGCGAAAGGCGCATCGCAGTCTCGCCATGATTCGTCAAACAAACGATTGCCTTTGCTCCAACCCTATGGGCGGTGCGGTAAGCAGTAGCGGTAAGGGCATCATATTCGGTTTTGATCGTTGGTTCTTGCGGATGCCAGTTGGGTTCAATAACATTCTTCTCGACATCAGCGATAACACTGCGCAGATAGCGTAGGGCACTCAAAGCCGAATTCGCTGCGTCTTGAGGACGGGGGGCGCTGTCATGTTGCCGCAAGCTCAAAAATAACTCACCATCAGTCAACTCTTCAGGCATTACGATAACATCCGTGCCATCGATCACCGCATTCGCAATATCAGATACCTCCGCTCTTGTTGGTGATGAATGCGTGCGCATCGAAGCAAGTAACTCACTCGCAGTCATGGTAAATTTAGCGTGTTCAGCGCACGTCTTGATAACTTCTTTTGCTAACATCGGCACAGTCGCTGGCTGGGTGGTTAATGCCAGCTCACGCCGTGAAATTAACACCCCATCAACAGCATCGATCACCTGTGGCAAATGTTCATATATGTTGTATGAGTCCACTTTTACCACTAACCACGGCAGATTTGCTTGCGATTTGCTGGCTTGGCGCAGATAGTTCCGCAATTTTAGGATTTCATCGGGACTTGTCATGCCAGGCACAACGACAAAATCTAACCCATGTGCGAGAAATTCATCCATCGCTGGCGACATAATGTCCGCGGCAACACTGTCCATGTAGGTGCTTGGCACTCTAATCACCGCTCGGGCAGGGATGTGCTCGCCTTGGATCACCTGTGCAACAACATGGTTAGAGTTAACCTCTAAACATTTTAGCTCCACATCACTGCCGATATGGATAGAAGCTTTGGCTTTGAATAGGCTGCCCCACTCGTTGCTAGCCACCAGCACCGCGCCTTGTGGTGTCTCGCCTTGCTGGGTGGCGGGGATAAGCTTGATCACATCTCCCATACTGATGGCGAGATTGTCTGTCGCCGCTACCGTCGCTCTAATCTTTAGTGCGACATCAAGTATAATGGGGACACGCTTGTCTTTGCTGTGAATAGCCTGCAAAAACTCCGCAATCCGATTCTCAACATTTGGGAAGTAAACCAATCGCAAAGCATCAAACTCTTTGCCCATTACGAGGTCAGCTAAATCGGCGCTGATATTGTGGTGAGCAAACGACCAAGCTATCTTCGTGCTCAGCATTGACTGGGCAGTGGTATGACTGTTAGTTGATTCGTCAAGCATGTTTCAGCAGTGATGTTCCAACACGCACAGGAGCATCAGAGCGTGCTGTGATGAAATTGCAGTGGTCAGCGATAATCTGATCGCAGACCAAGATAACCGTTGATCCAAACGCAAAGTAAGCCAGCTCCTGCCCTGCCTTGAGGGATACCGATGGCAGTAGCACCCGCAAGCTGACATTTTTGTGGTAGTTCTCACAGTCATAAGCAGTTACAACCATGTTGCCGACTCCAAAGGCTGCGACCATCACCAGATATGCCCTACCACCTGTTGCAGTGTGCATCAAATGGAAAATTTTGCGCTCATTGCGGGCGTATAGACGCGTTACTGTTTTGCGAAAGCCCTCATTAACTGACCAGCGTTCCCCCGTAATCCAACGCTCGGAGAGGATTTCACCTGCAAATGGTGCGTGCACACGATGGTAGTTGTGTGGCGCAAGATAAAAAGTCATGTGCCATGCAGGTTCAAAATCAAAGTCAATCGCATCCGCACCATAGATCAACTCACGCAAAGAGTAGTAATAGCCCTTTGCTTGAAACCCAAGTATGCCATTAGGAGACTGCGAGTTGTTCAACATACCATCAACGGGTGAACAAAATTCACTCGTTATCTCACGTGCACCTGTCCGCAAACGGCGTGAGAATACCTCTTGAATGCTGCGGTAATCTTTCAGCTCCTTCTCCGCCTCACGCATGTCGATGCCAAACATATTGACGAATAGCTGCGCAACCAGATGCTGAATTTGAGCTGGGAAACGTATGCTAGCAAAAAATCCAAGAGCACGAGACAGCAGCAGTTTGGGGAGAAACTGCAGAAAGAATACCACCAAACCCATGTTGCCTTCTTGACGATTTAACCTTGACTTACCGCATAAAGGAATATCTCACAAAATCATTTGCGGGTCTACATCTACCCGAACACGCACGGAGTTTGGTAGCAACGCTTGAATTTTTACGAGCCAAGTGCGCAGTAATTGCTGGAGACTGGCAACGTCGCGAGCGTGGAAATACAGCACTTGGCGATAAACATTGTTGATCTTGGCAATCGGTGGGTCGCACGGGCCGCGGACATTGTGTTCACGCGCAGCAGCGAGTAGTTGCTCCACTCGCTGTGCACAGCGATACAGTGCAGATGGATTTTTAGCATAAAGTTCCAAGCATGCTAGACGCACATACGGGGGGTAAGAAAAATTCGTCCGAAACTGGAGTTCCCGCTGTGCAAAAGTATGAAAGTCTTGCGCCAACGCCAACTTGATGATTGGTAAGTCAGTGCGGCTCGTTTCAATTACAACCTCGCTGCGATCATTGCTGCGTCCTGCTCGACCCATCGCCTGCACGAGCAGTTGGTAAGTGCGTTCCGCCGCCCGAAAGTCTGGTAACCAAAGCATCTGATCAGCGTGCAGCAAGACCAACAAAGCGACGGCAGGGAAGTCATGCCCCTTGGCAAGCATCTGGGTGCCAACAAGAATCTGCACCTCTTGGGTGCGAAAACGGCGCAGCACAGAGTTGAAAGCGACTTTGCTGGTCATCGCATCGGAGTCAATGCGTTCAACCTCCGCAGCAGGAAACCTATCCCGCACCGCATGCTCCACCTGCTGACTGCCGAACCCGCAGACCTGATAATCTTCACGGCGGCGCTGATGCAAGAAGCTGGCGAGTGTGATGCGATAATCGCAGTAATGGCAGCGCAACACTTTACGCGTATCGTGTAGGGTCAAGCTAACGCTACAATTTGGGCATGACACTGGCTCATTAGCACGGCAATCCAATAAAAACCGTGCATAACCACGCCGATTGACGATGATGATTATCTGTTTGTTTGCTTGCAGGGTCGCTGCAATTTTATCGCAGACCGCATTGGATAACAGGTAGTCATGCGTTGCAGAATCTAATTCCGCAGTCGTAGCCGTTAGGTTGCGTTGCATTACGGTGATGCGCTTATCGGCATCGCGGTGGACAGCGGTATCCAATTCAACGCGGTGATACTTGCCGATGTGAGCATTATGCCAAGACTCTAGCGAGGGTGTCGCACTACCTAACACGATTGCCGCACCTCTATGCTTGGCGCGCCAGATGGCAAGGTCGCGTCCATGATAGGATAAATTACTGTCCTGCTTGTAGCTACTGTCATGTTCTTCATCAACAACCAACAGGCGCAAACATTTGAACGGTGCAAAAATACTTGAACGCACACCTAACAGCACCCTTCGCTCACCCGTGCGCATCTGCTGATAACTGTTCCACCGCTGTTTGCTGGTCATACCTGAATGTGCGATGGCAACCTGCTCTGGAAAACGCTGCTGTAAAACCCGCTGCACCTGTCCCGCCAGCGCAATCTCTGGGATCATCACCAATGCCTGTCCGTCGCTACCGAGTAGATCAGCGATAAGCTGCATGTAAAGTTCGGTCTTGCCAGAACCAGTGATGCCACGCAATAACACAGGTTTATGTGGCAGCTGCGGCCGCATTTGGTGGAGAGCTTGCTGTTGTGCTGCGGTCAATGGTGGTGCCGATGCTATACACAAGAATCGATCGGCAACAACACTCTGCGTTGCCTGCGGTGGACGGCGATATGCAGGGGTCATCTGTGCCAACACCCACCCTAACGGACAGCAGTAGTAAGCGCTGGCAAAATGCGCCATCGCCAACAACTCGGCATCAAAATACGGAGTAGCGAGATCCCATACCTGTGCAATCGCCTTTACCGCGATGCCTTTTGCATCAAGCTCTTGTGGTGCGCTAACATTTGCAAGCACCACGCCTTGCTTGTGGCTTTGGCGCAGCGGGACTTCAACCCTCGTGCCCACAGCTAACTCTTCAGCATGCGCATACACATACAGGCGGTCGATAGGCGCGGCTACCGCTACTTGGTAATAGTTCATGTGTCTTCTACAAAATTTGGAATTTTATATTGACAGTTCAGCAAAAAAAATTCACTAATCTTTAGGAAATAAATCCGAGCGAAGAATCACAAGGCAAGTTAAGGGGGGGATCGTGCCTGTATGTCGTGCTGTTGTGGTGTGGTTGTGTTTAGGAGTGGGTGTTGCGTTTGGTAATAGCAATGTGCAAGCGCATGAGCAAGCGTTGGCGGCAGGTAAGACCGATGTGCAGAAGTTAGAGAATGTTTATTTGCTGCACTACAGTGCCAGACTCCTGACTGCTCTGGGGCAATATGCTGCGATCGCCAATCAGCCGATTCAACTCGCAACAGAGGCTTTAGCGACCACGCGCTGTCAGTTTATGTTGCCACTGGTCGCGGATTGGCAAGCCACACAAAATCAGCATGCCTTTATCGATCGGCAGCTACACTTCCAGCAGTTGTTGACCATCTCGCAGTTGTTAGTGCAATTACAGCATCGTTTACAGGAGCTGCGTGCCAAACATCATAAGCTTGAAATCAACTTGATGCGCAAAGTTACCGCTGGTCAGGATTTCGATGCGGAGATGAAAGAGCTGGAGCAGAAGATCGCCGCTCTGACAGCTAACATCGACACAATTTTTGCTAATGACAGCACTAACATGATTTTGACGCTCAAGGTGAGAGATAGGGGCAAGCGGATACCTTTCTATCAGAAAATCGTGTTTGACTACTACCGCAACTTGGAAGCTGGCGTAATCGGCGATGAACTGTTCGCTCGTATCTTGCAAGCTAACAATACCCTGTATGTTGATTTGCTGAACTCTCATATAGCCAAGAGTATTGCGCATCTACATGAGGCTTGGCAGCATACCTGTCAAGCACAAGCGGCAAAGCCAAAGGGTTTTGCGTCGCTGCTTTATTATTTCAAACATAAGTTGCTCGTGGCCCAGGTGGTTGAAGCTTTACAAGCGCATGATGCGAAGCTGTTGGTGTTTCATGATAAGTTGAAGAACCGCTACAAGCGCCAAAGCCTGCCGTCGCACTATCACAGCTCGGCAGGATCATTCTTTGGTATGCTGGGGGCGTTGGTTATTCCATCGTTGTTTGTGCCGCGCCAACATAATCGGATCACCTTGCCAGTGATGGCGCTGGCAGGGGCGGCGTTCACTTGGCAAAAGGTTGGAGCACTACAGCGGGTGCGGCAACAACTAGAGCTGGGGGCGTTCAATGCGCTCAACAGCTACGATGCTTATCGTGAATTTGCTGATAATACTTCGGTCAGCAAGTATGCCTTCTCGCATGTGGCGGCGATTGCATTGGCATTGGTGTTGCGCAAGATGCCGACTCCAAACGTTAGTGGCATCTTAAATGTGGATACCAAGATGTTGGTCAAGGTCAATGTCATCGGTTCGCTGGCATCTTTGTTCGCGATTGAGGCCAAGCAAAGCAATAGCTTTAACTTCCTCAAGGACAGGGAGTTCTTTTACAATGTTTTCTCGTTGATTATGATCGACGCAGCTCTCGCCTACTTGTCGTCGGTAAACTTGCCTGATGAAACGCGTGTCGCAGCAATCGCTGCGGCTACACTGATAACTTCGGTCGTTGCTCATATCGCTAGTGGCAAGGAGATAAATTGGGATAGAATTATCTATGACACGACCTTTGTCAGCACCTATTCGATGTATAAGTCTACTTACTTCTACACGCGTGGCTCACGGGCATTGATTAGCAAGCTGAACAAGCTGAATGTGCAGGGTATTGCTAAACAAACAGGCGTGATGAGTGTGATGGCGGTGGTCAGTAATGCGATGGGCAACGTTCCCTATTCACTCATCTCCAGACAGTGGATTGAGAAGAAAAATCACTACAGCAAGGATATTGCCGATCTTGCGAAGAAGATCAGGGAAGAGCAAAAAACTAACAACTGATTTTTTATAGGGGGGGGGGGGGGGGGGGGGGGGGGGGGGGGGGGGGGGGGGGGGGGGGG
>JAPPIL010000005.1 GCA_028877195.1 Pseudomonadota bacterium | reverse complement strand
GCATGCTTGTCTGATGTTAGAAATTATTTCAACGCCATTCATGGCGAGGATGCTTGGCTCTGCGATATTTGATTAGCTGTGTGATTGCGAAGGGGGGAGGTGCGGAGGGGGGAAAGCCCTCCGCATACAAATAACTCGTTACTCTTGACGGCAACAGTGGTTTATGCCAGAAGCCCTCCTATGTTATGAACAAGAGGTGGGTGGTGTGAGAGCGGCACAATGGTTGCCTACGTCCACTTATTTCTTTAATTCGGGAGCACAAGTTCATGCTGGATTCAGCTTCGCTGGTATTTTTGACTATCCTTATCATCACGATTATCACCACCTCTGCGTTCATCAAGGCTTATGGCGATGAGACGGGGGCTGAACCAGCAGAACCAAGCGCAAAGCCACCTGCGCTATTGCCAGATCCAGCAAGCGTCGAACCATTTGCTAAAGTTCCTAAACAGCCCACAATCGCTAAACCACCACCATCAGTAGGACTGGCGAAGACAAAAAGAGATTTTTGGCAAAATATCGGTGGGCTATTCAAGCGCAATAGTCAAATCAATGATGCACTGTTAGAGGAATTACACGAGGTTCTCTATCGCGCTGATGTTGGCAATCGCACTGTTGACTTGCTGATTGACAAGTGCCGCACTGAACTCCAAGGCAAGGATATTGAATTAGAGCAGTTGCTAACGGTAATACGAGCGGAAGCTAGCGAGATCATGGCAACTGCGGTCGCTACTGAAGAAATACAGCCAAAAACAATCATTCTGGTCGTTGGCATCAACGGTGTCGGTAAGACGACGACGATCGGCAAACTCGCACACCACTTTCAAAAGCAAGGGCAATCAGTGCTGTTGTGCGCAGCGGACACCTTTCGGGCCGCGGCGATTGACCAGTTACAAGTCTGGGCTGATCGCCTCAAAACATCGTTAATCAAACGCCCTGCTGGTTCAGACGCAGGCGCGGTCGTTTACGATGCGCTTCAAAATGCTAAAAAACAAAATACCGACATACTCTTGATTGACACCGCAGGGCGTTTACATAACAAAGATGACCTGATGGCTGAACTTCAGAAACTAAAAAAAATTGCGAGCAAAAATGCTTCGGAATACAGGTTAGAAACTTGGATCGTCTTGGACGCAACGACTGGGCAAAATGCTATCCGTCAAGTGGAGGCATTCCTTGCTCTAGTAGATATAACTGGCATCGTCATCACTAAACTTGATGGCACGGCAAAAGGTGGCATCATCATCGCAGTTTGCGATAAATTCAAGATACCACTGCGCTTTGTGGGCATCGGCGAGCAAGCACACGACTTACAACCCTTCCAACCCCACTCAATTGCTAAACAAATGTTCTGATAACTATTTCCCCGTAAAATCCAGCAAAAGTATGCCGATGATTTGGTGAACTGTAATTGTTTGCTAACGGAACTATGGCATCAAGTGTGAAATCGCTCAATAATCTCAAGATTCCCGCTTATTTTAAGGAACTTGAAGTCGCTGATAAGCTTATTTTCATCAAGCGTTATGAGAAGGCAAGGCTGGTGTTAGAGAACTTGCTACAGTCCCATGCTAGCAACCTGCTCATTCATTTGCGTTATATTGAATTGGCGGTAAGGCTAGGTGATACCGCACAGGTTGAACGTGAATACCAGCAGCATCACGATGAGATGGTCAGTGAGACAGGCTGTGTGCTGCTACGACAGTATAATTGCCAATACACGCCCGCAGTGGCGATTGAACACTACAAGCGCTTGCTGGCAAGGTTTGGCGACTTTGACTGTGCTTACTTTGGTTTGGGTTTTGGCTACGAGCATTTGGGCGACTACGATGCTGCGATTGACAGTTATACGAGATGCTTGGAGTTGAATGCGAGTTGGTATCCAAGTTATTTCGGCTTGAGTCAATGCTTCTATCAAAAAGACGCAAATCACGAAGGCGACCTTCACTTCCAAGCTTTTGAGGACACAGCTCCCTACAGTATCTATGGCAACTTTGAAACGCACAGAAAATTAAGCATAGAGTTGTTTGAGCAGGAACACTACGACGATGCGTTACGAGCGATGGACTGCTTACTTCAATGGCTGAAAGAATCAGGGCAAAGCTGTCCATTAGAGGTAAGCTTCTACCGCTCCCTGCTGCTGATAAAAATATCGCGGGCACGTGATAGCCAGCAAGCTATCGCCGACCAGCAGGAGCATACCCGCAAGCACCTTGAGGGTGTTTTAGAACGAACAAAAGTTAGCGATCAGGTATTGGCTTTTATGGTTGCTTCCTGTCAGGAATTGGGTTGCGATGAGTTTGTGTTGGCGATTTATCAGGCATTGCTGCGAAAATGCGACACACCTCAACTCGTGCAAATGATCTGTGAAACTTTCTATGTAAGTGGCAATTATCAATCCTTAATTCAGTTACTTGAAGGCGCTTGTGCGGAGAGCTACGACAATCATGGCTTAAGATTCTGGCTACTTGTTAGCAAGTTGAAACATCGGAACTTGAATGCCGAGCTGTATCTTGCCGATAAGGAGAGAGTTGAGCAATTACGAAACATCGCCAGCGAGAAGATTGAGATGCTACATCTGCTAAATGCAATGCAGGCACGCTTTGCTGATGACCCCGACGTTTATCGGCAGTTGGCAGCCATCTACGAGCATGATGCTAAAACCAAAGACAAGGCAAACTTTTATCTCCAAAAAATGCAGCGCCTTGACCCCAAACTGCTGTTGAATGCTATAACCTACGCCAGATTTTTACTGAAAGAAGGAGACGGCAAAAAAGCAGTAGCGGTGCTCGCAGAGATAGAGCACCCTACACGCCTCAAACCCAGTCAACGTTCAGAGTTTTACTATCTACAGGCAAGAGCATGCCTTCTCTCGGATGAGTTGACAGCTGCTAGTGAGAGCATCAAGGCGGCGGTAAAAATAAGTCCTTGGTCATTCTCCTATCTTGCTTGTGAGATTTTTTGCCTAACAAGCCTTTACTGCTCCCAAAAAAAAATAGATACCGTGTCAGAGAGCGTCATCAATCTTTATGAAAAGTTTGATGTCAACGCCGCTGAATTTAAGCAAGAGACGCTGCAGTTATTAAAGAACAAAATGTATTATCTTGCCTACAGTCGGGCAAAGCTCCTGCTCCTCTACTCTAAAGTTGACCACCAGCAAAAGGAGGCAATTTCCTTTGATCTGTTAACGACCGCCGTTGCCTATGACCCAGACAGCTCGGCTCGCGACTTTATCAAACTGCTCAATACAAATTACGAATCACCCTATGTTTACTTCGTGCTTGCCATCCTCAATAAGGAATGCTGGCGGCATGAGTCGTCTTGCTTATGGCTTGAGATGCTCCTCCAAAAGGAATCTTTGCCACAAGACAAAGCAACCGAAGTATACCTTGAGTTAGCTGACAGTTATGTTTGGCGCGGGCATGACTTGCCAACTGCGATTGAATACGCACAAAACATTATTAGAATGAGCAGCAAATATCATGAAAAAGCTTTAACAATACTAACGCATGCCTATTTAAAAAATGGCGACTTAAAGCTTGCTCAAAAATGTATGAACAAACTACAGGAGGTATCCCAAGCATACGAAACAACTTATCTACAAGGCTTACTTGCTTATCGCCAAGGCAATGTTGAAGATGCCTGCACCATCTGGCAACCGATTCTACAATGTGAGTCATCAAATCTTCGTTTACACAATGTCAAACAAGAAGTTCTGAAGCTTTATACGAATGGCCGCGGCTACCGAGAGATTAGCTAATGAATAAATTTCATTGACATGTGAGCGAGATTATGGACTAATTCTCTTTAGCTGATCTCTTTAATTTGTGTATCTGTCATCGTGCTACCGTGCTTGTGCTAGTGGCGGTAGTGTTGACAATTTTTTCTGAAATATGGGAGGTGGCAAGTGTTAAGAAAATTATGTCATCATTGTGGTTCAGAGGTGCGTGTTAAACGTGCCGAGTTTAGTCAAAGGGCATGGAATGCGCTTATCCACTGGGGAGAAGTGAGTTCCGAGCATGCGGGCAAGGAAATTTGCCACGATTGCTACCTTGAGTTGCGGGAAATTTTAATCGATCGCACGCATGAGATTGAGAGCCAACAAGCGGAATTAGAAATCAGCAAGGCAGCGCGGTCATAATTTTTTTACCATCCTATCCGAAACGGGTTGTGAGAATATTTCGGATGGTAGTGGATGGGCAGAAAAATTACCCTGCTATGGTTGCTGTGTGCTTCTTCGTGGTTAGCAGCCGAAGAGCGTGAAATTGCCACAGGTGAGCGCTACGAGTTCAAAGATCGCGGCATGTCCCTTGTGCCGCCACAGGGATTTTGGATTCAAACCAAACAGTCTGGTTTTTTAAACTTTAGCGAACCACCTCCCAAACGTAGCAAAGATAACATTTCCTACCGTCGCAACTTCCAAGTCTATTGGAACGATGGCTTTCGCTACATCGATGATACCAGCGCTCAAGAGTTCAAAGAACTACTGCCGAGCAAGTTTCAGAAGTTTGGTGGAGTCAAGGATTATGCGACTTCCGATCCAGAGGTAGTTGATCTCGGTGCGAAGAAAAAGGGCATTCTGTTCTACAACACCTACATGATTGGCGATGCGGAGATGATTCACATCGTGCTGATTAGGTCTTCTAAATCA
Source organism: Pseudomonadota bacterium (assembly GCA_028877195.1). GTDB lineage: Bacteria > Bdellovibrionota_B > Oligoflexia > Oligoflexales > JAPPIL01 > JAPPIL01. The sequence continues at coordinate 2,139 of JAPPIL010000005.1, read as the reverse complement.
GCGCATTATGTCATTACTTTTACTGACTTGCGAAGTAATTTTGAAAAGAATTCAAACAACGAAGCCTACGCCAGTCTTTGGTGGGACTGCTTTACTTCTGTTGAGTTGGATAGCAAAGCCCCTATCAGGTATCAGAAGCTTGTCATCGCAGGCGTAGCACTGGCAGTGTTACTGTTGTTTAGTTTTATTTTTATTTTGTTTAGGAACAGGTTTGCCTCAAAACACTACGATGATTTTGCTGATGAATCGGTTGATAAGCAGTCGTTGGTGGAGTTGGTAGACAATGCTGACTATGGCAAGGATACGGATTCAGAGATGGGTGAGGATGATGAACAACCTGACTCGGAGATGGGTTCAGATGAAGACGCACCGCCTGACTCGGAGATGGATTCAGGCGTAGATGACATTGATTTTGATGATGATGATGACAACAAGAGATCGTAGCAAATGTCTATTCGTGCCGTTAAACAGCTTCACAAAAATATTTACCGCAAGGTTAAGTTAAAGGCACAGGTTTGTGCTGGTGATGACAAGTCTATCAACGCATACTCGAAAAAATTTGAACGCAGTTTGCCGCGTGAATTTAAAAATATTGACCAAAGTGAGTTTTTTAACGGTGTTGCCACTTCCAAGATTATTCTTTACGGTGATTTTCACACCCTTAAGCAGTCTCAGAAAGGGTTTATCCAACTCATTCAAGCATTATCTCGCTTTCATCCGCAACGCAAACGGGCTATCGCGTTAGAGACATTCAAGGCGAGTGATCAAGTTTTGCTTGATATGTATATGAAGCGCAAAATTAGCGAGCGGGCTTTCTTGCGTAAGATACGGTATGAGAGGACTTGGGGCTTTCCATGGAAGAACTACAGTCATTTGCTGACGTATGCCCGTAAGGAAGGCATACCTGTGTTTGGTATCAACACCGATGGCAATCAAACGCTGAAGCAACGCGATCATGCCATCGCTGATGTTTTAGCTGCGTTATCAAAGCGAGGCGATGATTATCAGATAATGTGTCTAGTAGGTGAGTATCATTTGGCTGACCAGTTGCTACCGACAATTTTAACGAAGAAAGCAGGGCACAACCAAATCAGTCGTGTCGTTACTAATATTGACCAGTATTATTTTCATCTTAACTATGTGCAGGAGTTCAGAATTAACCACTATCTCCTGCTTAAGAAAAACCTTTACTGTATTATGGATACCCCGCCTTGGATAAAGTGGCAGTCGTATACCTTTTGGGAGGAGTTGCGTGAACAGAAGTCAGCCCTTGCTACCAGTGCCGATGAGTATAATGAAATCAGCATAGACCTAGATGACTATATGTTGTCGTTGGTTTCTGATTTGCTGAAGTTCATGCGCATTCAAGCTAACCCTGTAGCGCTGACGCGGTTCAATGTTTTGTATGGCTCACCCGAAAGTATCGTCAAGCAAGCACAGCAAAAGAAGATTATCCCGCCTCAAAATTTAAAGACCGCCGTTGTGCGTATGGCTCTTGATGGGTATTACTATGTTTCAAGCACTCGCTCTATTCTAATCGCCAGCGTTTCACCCAACAATTTAGCGGAAGCCGCGGGTCAATACATTTACGATACTTTATCGCAAGCTAAAGCAGAAAAAAGCGAAGTGATGAACTTCTATCAGCGCGTGGTTAGGTTTGCGTTGAGTGTGCTATGTTCGTTGATAATCAACCCCAAGCGCAAGCTCACCAACTATTACAAATATGTGGAGACGGCAAGAAGTGGCACAAATGACGAACAAAAGCTAATCGCTAAAGAAGTGCTGCGTTTCGATAATTGGATGCAGTTTCGGGTCAAGGCAAGAGATGGCAAAATTATCCAGCATCTGACTCGCACGGTAAGGATGGACAATGCCGCTGATCTAGAAATATCACGGTCGTTAGGCAAGATTATCGGTGTGCGCCTTTACCGTGAAGTTATCAAACATACCAATACTCCCGCTCGTGTTCATACTTTCTTTAAGTGGGGGAAACGCCCAGTGTGGCAAGTCGTCGCCGATATGTATAGGTTTTTTGTTTAGGTAGAGACTTACAATCATAGCTAATCTCAACACTGCGATGCACCGATACCGCTGCTGAACAAGTGGGGGAGATAATCCCAGGAGATACAGTAAAAGCAG
>JAPPIL010000049.1 GCA_028877195.1 Pseudomonadota bacterium | reverse complement strand
GCGATACTCTTCCCTTGATTTGGATGCCACCTGTTCTTTGGTCAGGGTAGCGTTTGGTTTTGTTTCGTCTTTATCCATTGTTTTTATGCGAGCGAGAGTTAGTTCTGCATCTCTGTTCTTTGCTGCTCTTTCTTTTTACGTTATTTTTCAAAAAGTTTGAAATACTCTACTGCGTGGCAAGCATCAACTTTGCCTCCCTGCTGACTTGGAGGTCAAGACTAGCCGCTAACAGGGTGAGCAAGCGTTGGATAGAACGATCAGTGTGGCGCACTTGTTCAAAGCCATTCTTGTTAAAGATGTCCTGCTGTAAACGGGCAAGCTCACGCTTATCTGCTCCCCAAGTGTGTGATTCAAACAGATACAATAGAGCGATGGTTGCGATACTAACCACCCCCACACCTGCGACGATGCGATTGGAACGTTGCATCAATGCCTGTAGTTGTGCTTTGGAAAGGTTGGGAGTCTTGAGATTGCGAGTGCGCAAAATCTTCGCCACTAGTGGCGTAATGGCGATGGCTGGCGCAAGCAGAGTGTAAAACTCCTTGTTCCCTAAACTCTGACTGATTTCAGGATAAACCGTCGTGAACAACACAGGACGATTAGACTTCGTTACTAAGGCTTGCTTGCACTTGTCTTTCACCGCCGCCTTGATTGTCGTGTCGGTGTCGGCATCGGCATCGGTATCGGTATCGGCGGCAAGAACAGGGCACACATACAGGGCATGTGCCTGATTGCCGCCAGCAACTTCAGCATTATCAACAGGATGCAAACCAAGCAGGTAATGTGTACCACCGATGGCACTTACTTGACTCACAGGTTCAACTGCGCAACCCATTAGAATTAAAAATAAAAATAATTTTTTCATCATAGTAGTCCTTAATATCGCACTTGGGTTTTATTGGATAGCATAACTCGTTATATTTGAACAGCTATCATAAACTAGGCAGGTTATCAGGGCTTTGTTGCATAACTGGTTAAGCGCTAGCAAATCGGTGCATGGCAAGAGGTCTAGGAGGTGGGTTTGGGAGGTTATCGCTGTCAGATGAGTGCCATTTGGCACTCATCTGACAGCGAGCTAACAGTCGCCGATAGGCGACTAGCTTATTCGGATCAAAGCATGTGCCTTTGGGCACATGCTTTGATCCCGATAATCCCAAAAATAAACAGTCATTCTGTGTAGCTGTATGTGCCAACGCAGTTATGTGCCTACTGTGAGGTGTAGTTATGCAACAAAGTCGGTCATCAGGCATGCTTAACGCCGATAGAGAACCCCGTTCTTCTGAAGATTGGCAAGCTCCTTGCCGCCACGACGCTGAAAAACTTTCTTATATTTCACCACCCAACGCTGGTCGATAAAGGCATCCAGCACCAACTGACGAATACGGGTGTTCTCGGCTGAATCATCGCACAAAAACTGCTCTAACACTTCCGAAGCATGGGCGGCATTCTGCTTAATCATCAACTCGACCGCAGCAAACCGCACCCGTTCATCGTCATCGTGTAAGAACTGCTCAAAACGCCGATCCAAATCACTCAAATCAAAATCCTGTAGCATACACAGAATATCGTAGTTTTTGATAATTTTGGCGCGGTCAAAGTTGATGTCGCTAAAGTCAAGACATTCACACAAGCAAGTAAAGACATCTTTAGCATCAGTTAGCTTCAGCAAAATCTTCACCGTCCAAGCGATGTTAGCAACCTTGCGCAAATGTTCCTTCACTAACGCCGTGGTTTTATCGGCTGGGTGGTTCATGATACTTGCAATCGCCTGCTCCTTCTCGCGGGTATCGAGAATGGCATTATCAAGTCGGTAATCAAAACGAGATAACAGGGCAGCTATCGCAAACTCCGTATCCTCTTCTTCACCCATAGCCACAAGAGCAAGCCAACGGTCGTCTTTCATCGCTTTGGCGTTTGCTAGTGTCCGACGAAATCGCTCCTTGCGCCGACGTTGAAAATAATTGCTAATCTTGGAGAACATATTGTCGCTAGCCCCGTTCCCTATTTGATGCTACTTTCTTCATAACTATAAATTACTTGAGCGACTTATTCCAAAAGAATTCACAGAAAAAGAACTCGCCACCGTATGTGCGGTCATCCTCGCTGGCGGCAAAGGCAGTCGCATGCATTCCGAACAAGCAAAAGCATTACTTAAAATTCAAGATAAAACCATGCTTGAACATGTTGTCGCCGCAGTGCGAGCAGCAGGCATCAGCAAAGTCTGCATCGTCGCCAATGCCCAGTTGCTTCCAAGTTTGGCGCAACTCGACATCGGGGCAGTGAGCGTTTGCTTACAGCATAACCAACTTGGCACGGGACACGCTCTTGCTTCAGCTTTTCCTGCTCTGCGGGCGGCAAAACCACAACTAGGCGATAAGGAGTTGGTGCGGTCTGCTAGCGGTGCAACAAAAGAAATAGTTTGCGAACAACTGCTCATCTGTCTTGCCGATACCCCTGCATTACAGCCGTCATCGTTGCTGCAATTTATCGCTGCTTCACGAGCACAGGACACGCCTTTCCATGTTATCGCTATTCGGGTGCCCGACCCATCTGGTTATGGGCGTATAATTGCCGCGGAAGACGGGCGACTGCTACGCATCGTCGAAGAACGGGAAGCAGATGCCAGCACCCGCAACATCAATCTCTGTAATAGTGGCATCATGCTGTTAGACACCAGTGTTACCGCTAGTCTGTTAGACCAACTGCATAACAATACCCGTAACGATGAGTATTACCTTACCGACTTGTTGGCGCTTGCGCCGACTTCTATCCATATCGTTGACGATACAGCCCAGTTCATGGGGGTTAACAATCTTCAGCAATTGGCGGCAATTCAACGCCAGTTCAGCGAACAACAACTCAACAACTAGCCAACACAGGAGCAATGGCAATAAAATGAATGACATGGTTCTCAACGCTAATCAACAGGAGGCGGTGCATTTCAAGGATGGGCAGGCAGTCGTCTTTGCCAGTGCTGGTAGCGGTAAGACGAGGATTATCACTGCTCGCATCGCTAAACTAATCGACGATGGTGTGCCACCGCATCGCATCTTGGCGGTAACGTTCACCAATCGTGCGGCGCGTGAGATGCGGGAACGACTAGAGGTGCTTGCACCCAGTGCCAAGCGAGCATTGGTAGCGACGTTTCATGCTGCTTGCGTGCGGTTCTTGCGGGAGTTTGCGCCTGAAGTCGGGTTGTCGGTTAACTTTGCTATCTACGACCAGAAGGACAGCATCGGAGCGCTGAAAACTGTGTTGAACAATGCTCATATCACTACTGAAGACGACTCTGATTTAGCGCAGTATCATGCGGCGATTGCGAAAGCGAAGATCAATTGTATCTTTGCTCATGACCAAGACAAGATATTACAGCACTTGCCGAAGCTAATTGCTAAAGGTGGATTCAACATCTATCAAGCTTATCAGCGCTATTTGAAGACTTGTGATGCCGCGGATTTTGGCGATTTGATTTTGCACACGATATTCTTGCTACGCAACAATGAGAACGTGTGCAAGACTTTGCAGCAACGCTTCTCGTATATTTTGATCGACGAGTATCAAGACATCAACAATAGCCAGTTTGAGCTGGTCAATCGCCTTGCCGCCCAACATCGCAATCTGTTTGTTGTTGGTGATGATGACCAGTCGATTTACGGTTGGCGGGGTGCTAATCCGCAAAATATTTTACAATTCAATCAACTATATCCACGTGCGAAAAAAATTATTCTGAACCAAAACTATCGCAATTCAGGCACAATCGTTGCCGCCGCTGGTGCGATCATCGCCAAGAACACCATGCGCGTGCCGAAAGAAATGTGGACAGATGAAAACGCAGGACACCCGATTGAGTTCAAGCATCTTGCTGATGCAGAGATTGAGGCGTATGAGATAGTTGATGCGATCAAACAAGAGCAGGATCAGTTTCCATATCGCAATGTTGCAATTCTTTACCGCACCAACAGTCAATCCCGTCAGATTGAAGATATTCTGCATCGCCAGCAGGTTAGCTATCAAATACATGGGGCGCTGCGTTTCTATGACCGTGCTGAAATAAAAGATATTTTGGCGTATTTCCGTTTGGCAATGAACGAAAATGATAATGTCAGTTTCAAGCGCATCATCAATGTGCCGACACGGGGCATCGGCAGTCAAACGGTGGCAACGATTGAGCGCCAAGCATTTCAAGAACAGCATGCCATGCTCAAACAGGCGAGAATTATGATGGAGCTTGGCACGCCGAAGATAGCGAACAAGCTAAAGCCATTCTTTGTATGCTTTGATCGTTTACAAGCCGAGTTGAGTGCCTGTGAGTTGTCGGAAGCGGTGGAAGTTTTTTTGCGGCACGTTGATTATTTTGCCTATGTTCAAAAAAAATACAAGGATAACGCCGACGAGAAGCGTGATAACATCAGTGAACTTGACGGGGCGTTGAAAGATTATGCTAGCAAACAGAGCGAGCCTTCGTATTTGTTAGACTGGTTGCAAACGGTATCGTTGCTTGATGATGAGAGCACCCAAGACCGTGAATGCGTGTCGCTGTTGACTTTGCATGCGGTCAAGGGTCTGGAGTTTGATCGTGTTTTCATCGCTGGTGTTGAGGAGGGGCTGATTCCGCATCGCAACTGTGTTGATTCTCGCGATCAGTTGGAGGAGGAACGCCGTTTGCTTTATGTCGGGATGACGAGAGCGCGCAAGAAACTGACTCTGACATCGGCTTTGCGGCGGCGTAGTTTTAGCGGTTGGTCAAGCAATCGCCCTTCACGTTTTCTTGCGGATATTCCGTCGCGTTATTTGCAGCTGGAACAAAGTGAACAGGTTGAACGGCAGTATACTTCGCCTGTTTCTAACATTCGTATCGGTATGCGGATTCATCACCCGACCTATGGGGCTGGTCGCGTGAAGAGTATTGAGCGCCGATTTGGTAAACTAGCATTGATGGTGGCATTTGATGAGTTTGGGTTGCAGCTAGTCAACCCCAGTCATTTACATTTGTAGGTATTCGTGCGTTTATCATCTATTGACACAAAGTTGGCGTTGGTGCGTAATGCCTTGACTGCCAAAGAAATTGCGGCGTTAACTGCGATGCATGCTAACGAGTATCTGGCGTTGGATTTAATTTACGCTATCGTTAGGCATCGCAACTGGCTACATGTGTCAGTGTTTAAGCATTTGCTCGGTGCGCATCTGGTGCGCAGGCATGGGATAGAGTTTGAGGATTGTCAGCATTTGTTAGCGATGAGTATTGCTGAATTTAGCAAATTCAAACGTTTGACTCATCCTGTCGGCACCGAGGCTAGTGATCGCGAGTTTATTAGGTATGTTTTTATTTTGACGCTATCAACCACCGATGAACAAAAGCTTATCCTTGAGCTTGGGCTGGGAGTATTGTTTTTGCAGAAGCTTAAAGAGTTTTTGCGACAAGTGGCACAAGGGCACGAGGGGCAATCGTTTTTGTTTGGCTTTGAGGCTATGTGCTATGAGACGTTAGCGAGTCTTGCGTCGGAGTTGATGGGGGACAATGCAAAACTTGCGACTTATCGTTTACAATATCAACTCGCACAAGGAACTGATAACGACACGCATGAAGTGATTGCAAAGTTTGATCCGCAGACAGTGCTTGATTTATTACAGAGAATGCATGCCAACCCCCTTACCGAGCGCGACATAGATTCGACTTCTTTGCCTGCGTCAGTCTCGGCGGCGCAGTTTGTTGAGCGGCTGGCGCACAGTGGCTTGATTTATCACGGTGATTTCTTGGCACGTAAGCGTCTTTATGTTTGGCGCGTTACTTCTCTTGGTGCGGACATTGCGATGTTAGCACAGAGCCAGCACTCGTGTGGTCTAGCAAATCCCTGATCTTTGTTAGAAATAACCAGCACAGGTTGACCTTCCTCCCGAAAGCTAGTTCTGTTGCTTGATAACACAATGGAGCTAAGCGCGTAACTGAACTACAAATGGGGGGAGGTCATACACAACATGTGCAAGAGAGACTGGTTGATACTATAATAAATGTGTGATGTGCGCACGTAGAGAAAAACAGAAACGAGTGTCGATTAAAGATACATGATTTACATCGCTAAATTGGCAGCATGTTGTTTATGCTTAATTGCAAAATCAGTCGCTATGGGACAGCAGAACATAGAGAACAAGACGCAACTTAATGATCGCGAACCGCGAAAAAAAATAAGTATGGGTAGATACGTTGGTGGTGGGCTAGCGGGCACATTATTAGGGTTTGGAGTGGGGCATGCGATTCAAGGCAGATATTCAAACAGTATCGCTGGCTGGTTTACCTTTTCACAGACTGTGTCTCCACTGCTGGCTGCACTCGCTCTTTCAAATATATCTTTTTTTGCAGCAGGTTGTTTTATGGAAGAACACTGTCCAGAGGAAGATAGGCGTGCTTCTTCAAACAGTCTCTGGGGGAGTGTCATGGTGGGATCTTTACTTCTCTGGCCGGCTAGCAGAATTATTGAAATAATATCCGTCTGGAGAGTTGATCAAAAGAAATATGAAATAGTAACCCAAGATAGCAAAAACTCCACATATAGCATACTTCCACTCTTAAGCAGCAATGGCAGTTTAGGGTTGTCGTTGGCAATAGCCATCCCATCAAGATAATTCTAAAACCAATAGATTATTGAACGCACATAGATATTCATACACTTATGAAGACACATTGACCTGGCTTTGTTGCATAAGTAATGCCTATTTTTTTATACGAGAGGCGTTAGTCGCTCTACGAGCGACAGACTCTGCGCTCATTCGGAAAGACCAAGCAAGCTTGGTCTTTACCTCATTTCACTTGAGTTCCCCCTCTCGTGCTCTCCCCCTCTTGTTCACAAACAT
>JAPPIL010000002.1:1822-6927 GCA_028877195.1 Pseudomonadota bacterium | reverse complement strand
AGCCTTGATCGCGGCAGGATAATTTTTCTGTAAATAGTAGGCAATACCTAAACCAAGTGCGGCATCAGAACAAGTGGCACAACGTGCCCGCACTTGTAAAAAAACGTCTTTAGCGGCTTCAACATTGCGCTGTTGTAGATAAGTAAAGCCAAGATTGAGTCCACTAGCTATCTCATGATTAGACGCTTTGAAAGCCCGCAGTAGTTCTGCATTGGCCTGCTCTGTCTTGCCTTGAGCTAGCAAGCAAAGACCACGAATGTTGCGAGCGCTGCGATTGTTCGGGTTCAACTTAAGCACCAACGAAGCCTGATACAAGGCTTGCTGATACTTGCGTTCAACATAAAGAGCACCAGCTAATAAAGTCGTTAGATGCTCATCGCCAGGCTTATTTTTTAGTTTTGCTTTGATTTTGGGGCTGGCTTCCTCCCAACGACTCATCGTAATACCAGCCTTGCGAGCATGGTAACCAAATTGTAGCCATGTCCCCCTAACCGAGCTGATGCCAGCAACCTTTGCAGGGCGTTGGTGCGACTTGAACAGAGTCGCACACCCGCCAGTGCAAAGTAACAATGATATAACTAACAGTTTCATCTTTCTAAATCCTTTCATCAAAAGATTATCAAATGGAAAGTTGGAAATAAGCAGATGCACCACGGTCTTGGAAATCAAGGTCATTCTTTTCCATCCAAGTAACTTGGTCAGCTACCAACGGAGTCGCAAGCCCTTGCTTGACTATCGCTAGCGACTTGTTATGCGCCTGTACGATGGTGTCCTTAATATTCTTAAGAGCGCTTGCCCTTTCAGCATTGAATGGCGCGGTAATTTTTTCCTCCAAAGAATTAGCTATCACAACCTTCTCTACTTCAGCGAGGTGGTGCTCGGCAAAACGAGCGAGACGATACAAGGATTGCACACATAGAGAGCGATTATCCAACTTACAAACCTGTAGATAGTTGTTGCGACCTACATTGTATTTATTAACTAAACCACGTAGTAAAGCCGTAACATCAGTGCTTCTTTTGACCGCATCAACAGTTACTGCTGCGCGAGGCGAAGCAGACGCTTCAACAAGTGCTACCAATGCCAACGCTAAATTATATGGCGCTGCTTTGCGTGCCCTTGCTTGCGCTGAGCGTATCTCTTGCTTAAGCCCTCGCAAAGAAGCATGCGTATCAGAGTCAAGATGAGCAAAAGAACGCGAACCGATAAGCAACGCAACCTTTTGGTGGTAAGCCTTGCCGCGTGCCACATCATCGCTAACATCATTTGCTGCTAACACCCAGTTAATCATCACCAAAGCATTGCTTGGCACACCATGCTCAAACTCAATAGCGATAATCTCTTGCGCAAGATGGAGCTTGTTCTTATCGTGCGCACTCGCTCGGAATAAAAGCTTAAGTTCTGTCAGCATACTATCAACATCACCTTTCGCCTTAAACATAGAGAAAAGCTTTTGGCGTATAGATGGCTCTTGCTGTGAGTTTGGATACCGTTGCAAAAAGGTGCGATAAAAGAAAATAGCATGTTCAACTTCAGCAGTCATCGTCGCATACTGGGCAGCTTCAAGTAGAGAACGGCGGTAATGCTTGCCTTGTGGATAGGTGCGAACATACAGAAAGAGCGTGTCATAAAACTTCGTGTGCAATTTTTCCTTCTTGTAAAGACGAGTCAAACGATAGGTCGCAAACTCCTTCTGTGGTGCTTTGTTTAGCTTAACATAAGCATTGAACTTAACGATTGCTAAAGCATTGTTGCCCGCGTGTTCAGCATTGATACCTTGCTGCATCAGCGCAGTCTCAAGATATACATGCAACGGTTTTGGCAAGGAAAGCTGAACCTTACGCTTGGTTAAAAGGATCGCTAGTCGCTCTAATTTTGACCACTTCTTATGCTGTTCTAGCCAAGGCAAGGCATACAGAGCTGCACTCTTAGCATATTTATGGGTTGAGTTTTGTGCTAAAGCCATCGTCCAAAGGTCAACGGCTCGCTCCTCTTGGCTAGCGGCGACCAAAAGCAGACCGTAATGACTCTTCACTTGCCAATCAACCTTGCTCTGTAGCTTATCTAAACTAGCATACATTTGCGTAAGCTTTGCATAGTCGGTGATGTATTGCGCTGGGATCGTCCACCGTTTTGCGAATACGGGTTCAGCAGGGTATGAAACATAAAGACTTTGCATGCTAATCGCTTGACGCAAGTAGGACTCTTGGCGTTGCTTGTAGTTATTGCTCAACATTAGATACACAGCTGCACTCTTGGTGTATAGACGCATGCTAGCGTAAACGAGCGCAATCTCGGTATACAGGCGTTCTTTGAGGTTCGGGAAAGTAATCGCTAGCTTCTTTGCCATCGCAATCGTTTGCGTCTTCAACTCTTTAGTGTATGTCGTGCTTTTCGCTTTCAGCAACTCTTTGACCATGAAAGCAAAATGCTGTTTCTGCAACTGTGCCATCGTAATACCACCGAGTGGCTGTGTTTGTTGCTTGGCACGGTCGGCACGATAATCAACATAGAGTTGGTGTAGGGCATTGTCATAAAACCTGCTGTTGCTCGCTTCCGTATAGTATGTTTTCGCAAGACGTAGGTAGCGTAGATACAGTTGTTTGCGGTAACGAGTCGAATTTTTATCACGAGCAAGCTTGCGATACATGTGCACTGCCCGCTTCTTATGACCATGCGACCAGTCGCTTAAGGCTGAACGCTCGATCAATGGCAAGACATCAGGAAGAGTGCGAAAAACTTTCAGCTCAAACGGTGGGGTATTCCAATTCTGCTGACTGGCAGCCTGCTGTCGCCACAAAGACACGCTGTAAGCAAGCAATGCACTTTTTTCACGTGGGTAAAGATTTACTGCTAGCCTAGAAGCACGATGAATAAAGGTGCTGAATTTTTTCTTACTCTTCATCGTTAATCTTGCTGCGTGCAAATAAGACACAATCGCGACATGCGGTGAACCATCTAACTGGAAACGGCGCAATGCTTTTGTTTTCTCCGCTGCATGCACAGCTAACAGCAGTGTCGCAGTGCGTTTAAGATTAGGAGGTAGCAAACGGTAGCTATCACGGCGAATATCTTGCGCTATCTTATTCTGTTGCGCACGGGTTGTTGCCAGTAGATAACGAGCGATGTGTTTATGGAAAGTTATCTTGGCCACATCACGCTTATCGCCCAAGCGGGGCAATATGTGATTAGCAAATTGCTGTAAACGATTTTGACTTGTGCGCAATTTTTTGACAATTGTCTGTTCTTTCTCGCTGTCTGACATCGCTTGCCGCAGTTGCTGAAGATAATAGCGTTGAAGCTCCAGCTGTTTCGCAATAACCTCTAATGATAATGGGAGGTTAAAGTCTTTAAAAATCTTCTTATACTGTTTCGGAAGCCATCGTTCCGTTTTGCGCGCCTCTTTTGCGTTTAAGTTGCTCGTGCTGCCAAGCAGTGCCTGTGGCATCAATGGCAACCCGTCTGATTTCGGCTGCACTAACGGCATGATAGGCTTGATGTTGCTACTGCCCAGTAGTAGCAGGGGGCAGGCTAGCAGGATAAGATAAACATACTTCACTTTTCATACCTCTGTAGTTCTCTGATGCGGGAAATACTCCCACTGCTATAGAGGTATGCAATATATGTTCCAGTTTTTTATGCGAGGAGGCTTTCCCGACTTTGTTGTAAAAAAAGAGGACACATTATCCAGCCTGGCGCCTATGTGCCAAGAAGGTGGCAATTCATCGTTCTACTGCTCTGGCTTGTCGTTCCTTATCAACCAAATCACCATTGTAACTATTATCCATCCCGCAAGGCTGATACCGAAAACTGCTAAATCTAGCCAGTCTAATGGGTCAATGGTTATGACATCCCCCTTGGAAGACCTGACCACCGAATTTAACCAACAGTGTCTCTGTCCCATCGCAGCGATAATCATTAGATCGAAAGACTGCATGTAGGTGATGTATCGTATTAGTGCCTTGAACTACCTCGCCACTCAAACCATAGTAGTAATCGCGGAATTCTACACCGTCTAAAACCCGCCCCTCGGCGTTGATAAGAATTGCCTGGGCGTTGCTACTACTCATAAATTCTGCAAACTCGCTCTCAATGGCATCCGCTTCACTGGTCGTTAAGTTCTCTATCACTGCGATGTAGTCCGTAGCGCCACCTGCCACCGATTCAGAACGAAAAGTAATGCCATACTTCTTCCCATGCAATGGAATCTCTGCGCTAGCCGTTGCCTGCACCACGCTGGTAGTCAGTTTGCCTATAGAGACCAGCCCATCCGCCATGAACTCAATACTCCCAACACCAGCATCTTTTGCTTTCTTCAAGAAAAACAACTCACTAGGTAGCTCAATGCGATGAGCGTCCGCATAATGATACAAGGTGAAAATATTGCTGTTCATGTTTTTATCAGCCACATATTCCCGCGGCCAACCACCGAGAACACCGCTAACCGATGTGCCTTGACTATTAAGCGCTCTAATTTTGTATGCAATATCAATATATTCAAACGGCAACACCCCGTAAAACACACTCCCGACGGGAACCGTCGCCATAGTCAAATGGAAATCGGGGCTACCGTAGAACCTGATACCCGACGAAGTTATCGGTATACCGTCTATATTAACCACGCCGTTGTTTACGTTTACACCATTGTTCCGTTGATGATTGTCGCTCGCACTTGATGTGTCTGTATTCCCGCCTTTATCGTCGCGGTCGTCAGAACAGGCAAACACCATGCTCAATATAGCCATGCCTAGCGCCGTTCGCATCATTAGCTAACACCCACTATGGTTCGTTCACATGTCAGTTAGGATAATCGACAGCTTTAGTTATTTCTTTAGTTTTGTTGCGATCTTATTTCTTACCCGCTGCCCAGCTACAACTTGACATCAAGCAAACGGGTTATTTTGCGACCCTTATATTTTGAGGCATCAATGGTGCGCTCATAAACATCAACATCCGAATAGCTGATCCCTGATTCTTCCAGCAACAACAGCATATCTACTGGCTGCAATCGAAACTCAATCAGCAAACGACCGCCAGGTGCTGTTACTCTCTCCATTTCCCGTAGTGCACCGATGCACTCATCCCACGGACAAGCTCTTCTATTT
>JAPPIL010000002.1:0-1812 GCA_028877195.1 Pseudomonadota bacterium | reverse complement strand
TTAGCGGCCCGCCAAGAGCGATAACTGCCCCAAAAGTATCGTCTGGCAACCCTGTGTCATACATGTCGCCAAATAAATAGAAGGGATTCGTGGTAAAAGTTTCGTGAGAACCGCTCAAGTCAATATTGAACACATGGATATGCTTTCGCTCCGCACGAGGTTTCTTCCGCTGCAATTCCGAATTAAGCTTGGTTAACGTCCAGCTGAAGTGATACCCACCTGACGCAAGGTTTAGTATCGGTGAATCAACATCAGCCAACAAGTAGTCAAAGCGAAAACCTGTGGGCGAGTAAATGTTATGGAGATGATTGAGACCACGTTCAATGTAAATAAACTCCCCCTGCACACGTCCATCAGGGTTGGCGATGCTGACGATGGCTGGTTGCGTCTTATCCCAATACAAACTCTTGATTTGTCGATAGTTGAAATCATCCTGAATCTTAACCGCATCCCCCTCCCTATACTCGTGGTCATTATAGAAATGTGGTGGTGGTGAGACTTTTAAATGCTTTACCGTTACACCATCGCCATAAGAGATAATCGTGCGCTCATTTGAATAGAACTCATTAGGAATAAGAGCATGCACCATAGTCAAATGATGCTTGATGGTGCTTATTTGCTGCAAAGCTGTCGGCTGTTGTAAGTTCGCTAACCAAGGATACATGCTGACGAGATACTCTGCCTTCCTGATTATCTCCTGCGCCCTCTCGCTTTGCGGCGACACCTTGAACCGCTGCAAATAAGAGCTAGCTGTTGCCTGTGTCGCACAGATTAGTGCTATGAACAATAGTATAGATGTCCGCATTTCCTGCCTCCAAGTCGGTTGTTGTATGTTGATTTACCTATGAGTTGGTCGAACAATGTTCTGTTAATAAAATTTATATCAATTATTTCAACTATCCTTGTTATTATAATTTTAAAATAAATTCTTTAAAATACATAAAAATTCAAACTAGATGCGCTTAGCATTGCTGTGCTGCGTATGCCTAGCGGCGACAGTTTGAATAGATAATTAAAGAAAACCGAAAAGAACTACGATGTGAGATGAGACATCAGCATGTTGATAAGCGGGGCAGGTCTTGTATGCGCAAAGAAAACTCACTAGCAAAGTCTCATCACAACACAGCAAATGCCAACGACCATCAGCAAGAGGTGCTCAACCACTATGAGCATGACACGCCCAAAGAGGGAAAACGTGTCTATATCAACGATAACAGGAGACAATCAAACATCACCGTCATCCATTACCACCAACCATCAGGCAATACCCAGAGGAGTGTAGGTTTTCTTCTTGGTTTAGGAATCTTCTTCATGCCAATCATCTTTGCTTGGTTCACTCTCCGAAAAGGGCATTCAAACGTAGCACGGATTATTGCGTTTGTTTGGCTTGGTCTAATGCTGGTCGTCAGCTGTTCTGATCTTGATAAGGCAAAGATCGACACGGTTGCTCGTAAGCACCCAAAGGTGTATGTCGGCACTACAGCCAAAGACAGCATGCACCGCTAGCAGGGCAAGCTTGCCGTTCCCCTGCGGTTGGGACAACTATAGCTTTGTCTTACCTAACATAAATAGCATCTGTGCCTGCACTGGCAGCGGCGATTGCTTTGGCGGTAATATCCTGCAGGCCATGTTTGTTGATGGCATGCATGGAAAAATTATTGATAACCTCACACAACTCCCTTTCTGGCGGATCGATCATGCGTGCACCAACCAAAGCGATATTCTGCGGCGCTACCTTGCCCAACAAACAGTATAGTGGCATACCGTGAATGTTTTGGGTTGTAGAAGTGAAATTAGAATTCAGGTCGGCAT
>JAPPIL010000102.1 GCA_028877195.1 Pseudomonadota bacterium | reverse complement strand
GGTTAACATGATGGATCTAATCGCGTAACTGAACTATAAAATGGGGGGAGGTCAGATACACCATCTGGCCATGAACGGGGGTAAAGTTAAAGTGTTTTGAGAACGGACTCTTGCCCTTGTTATCGATAGCACCAGTCCTAAAATCCTTGACGTTGTGAATGTAAATGCCTAGAAGCCCGTTTTTCCTGTCTATGCTTTGCTCTATTTCATACTTTACCCATCTCCTATTTGCCGTTTTAGCTCCAATCAAAACTACAGTAACAGACGTTCCCCTCAGTTGTTCATTGATCCAGCCTCTAATAGCGTCATCTCCACGCCGCTTGATCGACTCCCACTTTGCGGCATCAAGAAAACTAGATGCCTTGCCTCTAGTCAGCCAGCTGTTACGAATTTGGCCAATCCTACCAACGTCCCTTTCATAGTGAAAACTGAAGAACACCCGTCTCATAAGCTCAATCTTCCAAGCAACGTCACCTAACTAGCCAACCACCGCAGCCCAGATATAAAGCAATTACCTAGATTTTTCAGCAAGTTCAACACCCCATCATCGAATATTAGTGACGTTTCGTAGTTATCGGGTGTAGCAAAGCACAAACAGAATGACGACGGCAAGACAGGGACACGTTGTAAGCTGTGACTGCATAGGAGATAAAGCAACACAGAGACTTGACTTGGGAGGTTTCGGACTTACCTTAGGTGGATAGGAGCTGCAAAGGTTGTAGCCAGCAAGATATAGAGGTGAGCAAGCAGCTCTCAAAGACTACAGCAAGCATAAGATCACGGTGAAGTGATTTGACAGACGCGTGAACATAGTCAGTTTTAGTGTGAATTTTCTAGGTAGAAAGGCTGTTGCATGGGCAGGAAGATATTTGTCAGCTACAAACACAACGACAGGGCAGTTGCATCAGAAGTTGGCATACAACCAACGACTGCTAGAAACTATGTTGATGTGCTAGAAAAGCGCCTTGAGGTGGGCGATCATATCTACAAGGGGGAAAGGAATAACGAGGATATCAGTGGCCTCAAGGAGGCTACTATTGCAGATCACCTTTGTGACAAAATGTACGACAGCAGCGTTACGATTGTAATGATATCCAAAGGGATGAAAGCTCACTTGAGTGAAAGCGACCAATGGATTCCGTGGGAAATTTCCTATTCTCTGAAGGAGATGAGCAGAGGTGGTCGCACAAGTGCCACCAACGCTATGTTAGCCATTGTTTTGCCCGACGAGTACAGAAGCTATGATTATTTCATACAACAATCAATGTGCCAATCATGTAGATGCAGCAATTACCGAACGGATATTTTGTTTGAAATTTTACGACGAAACATGTTTAATCGCAAAAATCCAACGTTAACCACATGTAACTTATGTGGTTCAAAGCTCTACTATGACAAGCACCCTTCTTATATTCACGTAGCCACATGGAGTGAGTTTATTTCAAATCCAAATCACTACATTGAAACAGCCATAAAAATAAAAGAAGATTCTGATTCTTACGACATCGTGAAGGAAATTGGTTAAGGAAAGAGACTGTTTGAAGCAGAAAATATTCTGCTAACTTGCCAATTTGGCTTTGCATCAACATAGCAACAATATGATGTACCCTCTGACCTGTGTCATCTTGAGACACAACAAAGTGACATGTGCCGTTTTCTTCACCCTTGGCTAACTGCTCTGAGATACTCCAAAATATTGTGGAAAGCATGTCCCCGTTGTTCATAAAAAACAGTAATATAAGTATGTTATAACCTGCTCTGGGACTAGCACCTTCATACAACTCCCCCCCATGCTCCCATCCTTGACATAAGAATGTGTGGAGCATACGCTGGCATCGTTATGGAGCCGCTTACCCCCAACGTTGGCAATGTCATTCCCTTTCCGCATGTGGACAGGTCGCCACAGCCTGCACCTCCCACTCCCAAATTTGACAGAATTTCTGAGCGGGCGGCGAAGCTCGCCAAGCTCTCTAAATACCCGTGTGAGTTCGACTTTGAAATCTATAAACGTCTAGAGACAAGGTTTGGAGCTAATCAACCACGAGGTGGAGTGGTATTTCAAAGCCCCTTCAAGTTGGTAAATAGTCACAACACCTGTCAGCAGTGCCTTTATGCTTTTGAAGTTGATACATACGGTCGAGGTTGTATTCACAACTGCGTCTACTGCTATGCTAAAGCTGAATTGACAGTGCATGCTTATTGGAATCGTCCCTTCCCTATGCCTGTCGATATAACCGAAATATGGAAAACCTTCTACTATGCCCTTGAAACCGACAAGAAATCTCGCTGGCGAGAAATGATTGAGATGCGTGTTCCACTGCGCATCGGCTCGATGTCTGATTCCTTCATGGTCATCGACAAAAAATACAAAGTCACTCAGGAGCTGCTGAAAATCTTAAGCTACTACAACTATCCTTATATCATCTTCACCCGTTCTGATTTGATTGCACAAGATGAGTATATGCAACTGCTTCGTGATGATCTTTGTTCAGTGCAGATGAGTATTGCTTCGACTAACGATGAAATGAACCGCCAGATTGAACCAGGAGCACCTAGTGCTAAGCGACGCTTAAAAGCTTTACAAACACTTGTTCGTGGCGGATTTTGGACGACGGTGCGACTTAATCCGTTCTTTCCCATTTATCCTGATGGTTATTTCACTGATCCTGACTTTGATCGCAAAAATATGCCTGAACCTTTCAACTACTCTAGTTTTGATATGGTTGATGAGATAGCTGATCACGGTGTACCAGCAATTTTGGCAGGTATTGTTAGACTTTCAAGTTTTTCTCTCAATCAAATAGAGAAAGCCTCTGGACGCAATTTGCGGGAATTTTATCGTGACAATACCAAAAAGACCGCTATCTTTACCGAAAAGAAATCGCGTGATTTTCACTACAGCGATGCGGAAATCAGAGCATACTATGAACGTATCCATGCTAAGTGTATGCAAAGAGGTATTCAGTTCACCACCTGCTACATTGGTAACGGTGAGAAACATTTTTGGAAAGATCAAGATCTCTGGTCTAACAAAAAAGATTGCTGTAATGCCATCGATCGCGTAGAGAAGTTTGCTAACACCAAGACTGCCCGTGATGTAAGTTGGGAGGTACGCATGCGCCATACCAACATTAAGTGCCTCAAGCCTTACGACAAAGACACCTTACATCGTCCCCTCAATCGCCGTGACTAAAAAAACCTATACAGGCATCAATATTCAATGGCCTATTTCCAGAAAAATTCTCTCTGGTGAAAAATCTATCGAAACGCGTTTCTATCCTATTCCCTCTAAATATCTCAACCAAGAGATGCTGCTGATCGAAACTCCTGGCTATCAAGGTAAATTCAAGTCTCGCATCACTGCTATTATTAAGTTTACTAAGTGTTTCAAATACAAAGACCCAAAGTCTTTTTACGCTGACTATCATAGACACTTTGTAGATAAAAACTCCCCGTGGGCATGGGACAAACCAAAGTATGGGTGGTGTGTAGAGGTTGTTAGAGTTATCAACCCACCGCAAGTTTTTGAGGAAAGAAAGGGGATTGTTTATACGAGGGGTATTTGGGTTTGAATTTCTTTAATAGTAGTTACCACTATCAAGTTATACAAAAAAGACGCTTTAACCTTGCTAATGGTAGAAAAAAATAAAGAACCACACTACAAGCGCCCCAAGGGCGAAGTTTAATAAAAAGTTAGCTATGGCTATGATGCTTGTTCGATAACCATATCTAGGGTGACAAGGGTCAAATCTAGTCCCTCTTCATTTAACAAACGCTTTGCTTCTTCTTTAGCTGTATCTGCAAAAGATAAGGCAATAATAAAGCCTCTCCCCTTCCTTTTGAGATGCTTATAAAATTTGTCAATTACAGGTCTTCCAACACGGTTTGATTTTTTAACCTCAATAGGTGCTCCATCATCTGCCATGTAACCATCAACCCCACCATCATTTCTCTGCTGCTTATTAGCAACACCGCCCATGCAAGCAATTACGTATCTTTCAAATTCAAAAGGATCAAGGCGAAGGACTTTATCCTTAGTCAATTTTCCAAGAGGAGTGATATTGATATCAATATTGTGATCTTTAATCATCCTTTTTCGGATTACTTGTCCAGCCTTTGGGCTTGCATCAACTCCTATCCAGCATCTTCCAAGTTTATGAGCTGTACTAACTGCTGTTCCGCATCCGCAAAAAAAGTCTGCGACAACATCGTCTTTATTCGTTGCAGTCTCAATTATTCTCTCAAGTAACGCAGATGGTTTCTGTGTGGTATAGTAATACGTTTCCTCTGGATCATCCTTTTTTCTCCTCTTCCTAACAGGGTTAATGTCAGTCCACCAATCCTCTAGTTGTCTACCACCGCTTTTGCTGAGGAACACCCTGTTCAGATCTTTGGGTACTCTTCCTTGCTTTGCTCTACTTTGAAATTCACGGGGTCTTTTATCTTTAAGTTTCTTGTACGTAATTAAACCTTTACTATCAAACAAACTTGAAAATCTGTCTATTGTTGTTTGCGATAAATTTCCTCTAGAAATTTTATTTGTCTTGTATTTTTTACCTTTTCGGTACCACAGGATCGTATCATGCTTTCTTTTATAAAAGTCATTATTTTTTCCGCCCCCAACGTCTTTATAGCACCAAATAATTTCATTGACTAAATGCTTAGCACCTTTGTCAGAGTTTCCAATGCCAAATATTTTGTCCAACTCTATCTTCAAGTAATGAACAGATCGGTAATCAACATGAACAAAGAGACTTCCTGTGTCTTTTAAAATTCTATGCATTTGTTCAAGTCTATCCTTCATAAAGGCAATGTAGGAGTGTATACCTTTACCATGGCTATCGTAATACTGGATACCCTGAACTTGATCATCCCATGCCTTGGTTTTTCTAACAGCTTTAGTATTGAATGGGGGATCTATGTAGATGAGGTCAATGGACTCATTAGGCAATTGCTTCATAACTGCTAGGTTATCAGCACAGAAAATAGTGTTTTTCGGCAAAGGTCGTTTAGGTATTTGATACAGGCTGCTTGTTTTTTTATTAGTGACACTGAATCCCTCACCAAACTTAGATAAGAACGCCTGCCAATTCTTTTTGGCTTTAGCTTTGTCATTGAGCAACTCAGCAAACAGGACAGTATATTCTTCCTTCTCTTTAGCAGAAGCGTTAAAAACACGAAGCTCCTTACCATTAGTGATAACAGCGAGCATGTCAACCTTATCTGGATGTAGATAGAGGAGGACTCTGTCGTTGCAATACTCTTGTAAGTTATCCCTAGCTGTATCAGTAACAAACAAGGCCCGCGATAATTTCTCGTTGTGAAACTCAAAAACAGGTGATTCTTTGCTCGATTTACAGGTGACAAGCTTGCCTTCAAGCCCCATAACAATTTCGAGGAAATGTTTACCGAGTTTCTTTTTCTCACTAGCGAGGAACTTCCCGCGGCAAGATTCAACTTTGCCTAGAAACTCCTCAAGCTGGGTAAGGCGGAGCTCTTCTGTTTTTCTTGCCATGTTTTACCTATGATCAATATGTTGATCTTGCTAACAATATTTAGGCTCGGTTCAACTTAATTAATTATTGATAATTATTTTGCTTGGGATTGCTTTAAGGAAGCATAAGAAATGCCTATAGTTGGCTTCATCAAGATTAGTTACGGAGCAGCATATAACTTGCCTTTAGTCAAACTACAGAGGCAGTGTACCATCTTTTGATGTAAGACTTATTTTATCTGCGCAATGCTTGCCTAAAGACTTTTTGCCGCCAATGGCACTTGCTGCCGAGTTATATTTGGAATGATAGTCTGATATGAGTTGTAAAATATTTTGATCAAGTTAACGGCTTTTTGAAGTATCCATGCCCTTCGTCTTGATCACTAAGTAGATGAAACTAAACAAGCGGTAGAAAAGGTAGTCAACATGCTTGCTATCACTGACCTTTTTCTGATCGATTTCAGTATGGCGGATAAAATATTCGTTTCCGATGAAGGTCAGCTTTTTAGCCTCTTCCTCCAATTCAGTGCGTGGCAGTCCGTTATCACCACTGCCAAGCAGATTAAGCAAATATGTAACCCCTTTTTTCTTGTTGCCACTTGGATCAAAGGTAGTCTTCAGCCTCTCCCATGCATCCCACAGTGATTGCAGCGCCTCTCTTCGCATATCCACATGCGGGTCAAGAAACTTTTTCTGTGCCGTTTCTAAAAGTTTGTCAAGGTCGTTATCTCCAGTATGAAAACTGGAAGCAACAATCTCGTTCAATACAGGTGCTATCAGACGCTCTACCTTGCCATTGTTTTTAAGTTCGTAAGCAAGGCCATTGCGACGAAAAATAGTGTTTATTTGCTCAAAAAAATCAACCCTACCTGCTTCAACATCAAATATTAGGTGAGAGTGATTATAGTAATTATGACGATTGATAACGATAGGCTTACCAACATTACGCCAGCAAAACTCTATCATATCCATAATGGCATGAGTTGGAGGAGGTTTGTAGCCACCACCACCCAAAGGATCAGTTTCCTCTTCTAGTTCTGGTATTTCAGCATGCATAGCATCTCGGAACGAACTCTCGTCAGTGCCAACTGGATCAGAACCACCGTCTGGACAAAGGCTAGGATAGTTCACACCAAATGAGCCATCTCTGACTAGGGCAGCTATCTTTGCTTCAATACCTTTCCACACGCGCATGTCGATGGTTTCGCGATCACGCGGCCGTTCGCCCCGCTCTCGCTCGCTGTAAGATAAATCAGACACCTGCATCCCTTTATATGCAACGGTTACACTAGCAGTGGGTGAGGATAACACATATCCACCAGTTATGACTACGTCAGTCATTGGGTGCATCGCTAATATCTCAACTTAAGCAGTATTGCGCCAAAATTAACCCTTGACCTGTGGACTATTAACCAATACCGTGCATCAAGCTAATCGGTAAGACATAGGGTGGAGCAGGGAAATCTATATGCAGAATCTGTGCTCAATCCCCAATATTCAATAGA
>JAPPIL010000210.1 GCA_028877195.1 Pseudomonadota bacterium | reverse complement strand
CCCTAGTGGTTATGTGCCCGAAGCACAACAGTGGCAAGAGTTGGGAGACTACTTGCGTCAAAAGGACTGGTGGATATTTAGCGATGAAATCTATGAGTATTTCAACTTTTTCAACGACCGCAAACATCTATCGCCACTCAATATCAATCCTGACTTGCGGCAGCAAACGGTTATCTTCAACGGCATGTCCAAGGGGTTTGGCATGACTGGTTGGCGGGTCGGTTATGCGCTGGGCGCTAAGCAAATAATCAGCCAGATAAAAAAATTACAGAGCCAATCAACGACTTGTTTGCCTTCGTTTGTTGAAGAAGCGGCAGCGGCGGCGTTACGTGGTGGTTATGAGTTGGTGCGTGCGCAGATAAATGCCATAGAAGCCAAGTGTGTGATGGCATTGAAAACTTTAGCTGATGTTGCAGAGATAAGCTTTATTCAACCTGCGGGTGCATTCTTTGTGTTTATTCGCTTACCTGCTTGGCTACAGAAATCGGAGACACCGACCGCACTTTTATTTTCCAAGTGGCTGCTGCATAATTACAAGGTTGTCGTCGTCCCTGGGGAAGGGTTTGGCGTGGACAATCACATCAGAGTTAGCTGTGGCGCAAATGCTGATGATTTGGCTGTTGGTTTAGAATTATTAGCAACGAGTCTTAAAAAACTAAAACATGACTAGCCGTAGGTTTGAAAAATTAAAACGCTAGCAGAACTGATAGCAGCGGCTGATGCTGTGCAGAAAGATTTTGAAGAGCGGTATCATCTCATCACTGCGGTGAAGGATTTTGAGTCTTTGCGCGTTGCCTTTCTTGGGCGCAAGGGGCATGTGCCGTCCTTGCGAGCGCAGATAAAGACCTTGCCGACAGCCGAAGAGCGCAAGCAGTTGGGTGCGCGTGCGACTGCGTTGCAACGACGCGTTGAGGATGGCATCAATGCTCTGCGGTTAGAGTTAGAAGACCGTGCGATTGCCAAGACATTGGAGCAAGAGCGTGCTGATATTGATTTGCCCGTGCTTGACCAGCATGAGCTAGGTGCACTTCACCCTGTGTCTTTGATACGGAATAAGCTTGAGCAGGTTTTTCAGCGCTTGAGTTTTAGTGTCCTTGATGGGCCTGACGTGGAGTTTGAAGACTATAACTTTAACAAGCTTAATATCCCAGACCATCATCCCGCGCGTGATATGCAGGATACTTTCTACCTACAAAATTACCAACGTCTGTTGCTTCGCACTCATACTTCTAATGTGCAGGTGCATGCGATGGAACAGCATAGTCCACCGTTGCGGGTGGTATCTATGGGGCGTTGCTTTCGTTGCGATAATGACCTTACTCATACTCCGCAGTTTCATCAGATAGAGGGTTTCGTCGTTGATAATGGTATTAGCTTTGCGCATCTGAAAGGCATGATCGACGTATTCTTGCGCGCCTTGTATGGCAAGGAGTTAGCGACTCGCTTTCGCCCTAGTTATTTCCCATTTGTTGAGCCTGGTGCCGAGGTGGACATCGCATGTGTGGCTTGTGGTGGCAACGGCTGTCGGGTGTGTAAGCAGACGGGGTGGTTAGAAGCAGGCGGTTGTGGGATGATTCACCCTAATGTGTTTGAAACTTTGAACATTGATAGCGAATCTTATACTGGTTTTGCTTTTGGCTTTGGACTTGATCGCTTGGCGATGCTTTATTTCGGTGTTGATGACTTGCGGGTGCTGTTTGCGGGACAAGACGAGTTCTTATCGCAGTTTCCAACTCATCTTCAGTAGAGATACGTAAGCAGGGATATGGGTTAAGGTAGAGATATGCTGATATCACTTGAATGGTTGAATGATTATGTGTCGGTAAGCGATTTAGATGTGGACACAGTCAGCGATACCCTCACTAAACTTGGTCATGAGGTTGAGGGGGTTGAAGAATTTGAGGCGATAGATGACTTGGTAGTTGTCGGCAGGGTGCTAGCAGTTGATAAGCATCCGAATGCCAGTCGTCTGTTGCTATGTAAGGTTGATACAGGCACAGGCACTCCGACACATCGTATTGTTTGTGGTGCACCTAATGTTCAACAGGGCATGCGGGTTGCACTGGCATTGCCTGGGGCGGTGATTGCTGGGCAAAAGATCGCAGCGACGACGATTAGAGGCGAGGAGTCGCATGGCATGCTGTGCAGTGGTTTAGAGTTAGGCATCAGCAAGGAACATGGTGGCATCTTGTCTTTAGATGCGAGTTTTGCATTTGGCAGTAAATTCAACACGTATCTTACCACGCAGGATAAGGTGCTTGATGTTAGTATTACCCCTAATCGGGGCGACTGCTTGAGTTATTTTGGTTTAGCGCGAGAGTTGGCCGCAAAACTTGATCGTCCCTTGAAACAATTGCGCATAGACAACTTAACGGCAGCACCTGCGGCAACTTCGGTGCGGGTTGATGTTGCAGCCGACAGTGGTTGTGAGCGTTTTTGTTTTATTCAGGCTCACATCAACGCTAACC
Organism: Pseudomonadota bacterium; assembly: GCA_028877195.1. Taxonomy (GTDB): domain Bacteria; phylum Bdellovibrionota_B; class Oligoflexia; order Oligoflexales; family JAPPIL01; genus JAPPIL01. The sequence continues at coordinate 4,545 of JAPPIL010000210.1, read as the reverse complement.
CACCGTCGCCACTTTGGATGCAAAGACGACTGCTGGTTTCTGGGATAAAACCGATAAACACAGTAGTTGATATTACCAACTATGTCATGCTGGAGAGTGGGCAGCCATCGCATGCCTACGATGCTGAACAGATTTCAGGTGGCCGACTACAGGTCAAGCGAGCTGATAAAGCCTGTGGGTTTGTCGCTCTTGATGGCAATGAGCGCGAGATTCAGGCGCAAGATATTTTGATTTGCGATGAGGCGCGTGTCGTTGGTTTAGCGGGGATTATCGGTGGTGAAAACTCCGAGATAAGTGCGAGCACCAAAGACATCGTAATTGAGGTGGCGAACTTTTCTCCCACTTGTGTGCGTAAGACAGCCAAGCGCTTGGGGCTGCACACGGAGGCTGCGCATCGTTTTGAACGTGTTGTTGACATTGGCAATACCGCAAAGGTGGCAGCACGCATTAGAGATTTATTCGTGTCATCGTTGCCGTCGCTACAGTCGGTGAGCACTGATGTTAAAGATATTTACCCGCAGCAGGTGCAGGCTCGCAAGGTAGCGGTGCGCGTTTCACGGGCACGCAGGGTGCTTGGCATGCCGTCTTTGACTGCCAAGACATGTATGCTGCACCTAAAGCAACTGGCATTTGGGCTGTTGGATCAAACCGATGACCGCCTGCTGTTTAGCATTCCATCGTATCGTGCGGATATTGCGCGTGAAGTTGATCTTATTGAAGAGATTGGGAGACTCGCAGGTTTTGATAAGATACCGTATGAGTTGCCGATGATGCAGATGGCTGCTGGTTTAGATGATAGTTTTTCGGCGTTCTTAACTAAAGTCAAGCTACGGCTAGCTGCTTGTGGTATGCGTGAAACGATTAGCTTTATCTTTAATTCGGCTGAAGACTATCGGCGTTTAGGGGTGGATGCGAGCCATACGTTGCACCCACACTTGCGGTTGCAGAATCCAATCAATGCTCAAATGCAAGTGTTGCAGACGACGCTGCTGCCCAATCTATTACAGTGCATTGATAAGAACCGCCGCCAGCAAGTGCGTGGTGTCCGTCTCTTTGAAATGGGGCGCAGTTATTTTGCTCCTAGTCATGTGCCGAAGCAAAAATTTTTTCAAGCTACGGCCGAGCATGGTCTTCACATGCAGCAAGGCGATGAGCAACGCCCACGGGAGCGTAATATCGCAGCTGGCATCATTGACTCGCCTTATCGTTTCGCTAGCTGGCAAGCAAAAGCCATTGACCCTGACGTGTATGTAGGCAAACACTTGCTGTTGCGGGTATTGTCCATGCTTGGTTTACAACTGCAGGAACTGCGCATAGAGGCGATAGATGCGGTGGCACTGCCGTTTATGCACCCGTATGCGAGTATGGCAATCAGTGATGCGGTGCATTGTTTCGGTTATGTCGGTGAGTTGCATCCGCGGGCATTGGCACAATTTAAGCTTGATGGGCGGGTGCTGTATTTTGAGTTGATGTTGGATGCTATTTATCAGGCGTTGATGAAGCAAAAGCGGCGTGTTTATGCGCATGTTAGCAAGTATCCTAATGTTCAGAGGGATTTAGCTTTTGTGTTGGCAAAGGACATCACCTACCGCCAGATAGACACGGCTTTGCAGGCGTTTCCAGCCAAAGAACACATGTCCAGTTATCGTCTCTTTGATATATTTACGGGCGACGAGTTGGGTAAGGATAAAAAGAGTGTGGCGATAAGTTTTTCCTTTCAAGCACCTGATCGCACCCTCACCGATGCTGAGGTAGATAATGAAGTCTCACAGCTCTTGGCGTATATGGGTAAAAGCCTTGAAGCCTTTGTGCGGTCGTAGAATGACCACCGACTTGTATGTTGTTCGGAGAACTGGCATGCACACACTAGTGCTATGTTTACTGCTTTGCTTGACGACTGCCTGTGCCCTACAGCGTCGGGAGGTGGTAATCATTGAGGGTGATAACAATCTGGTTTTAGATTCATATCTTGATTCTGTTCGAGCGCGCTACTCGCTTATCTATCAACAGGGCAAAGAGATAGAGTTGCGGAAATTGCCAAACGGTTTTCGCTACGACTTGATCGCTGACCCAGCTGGTATGTCGGTATCAGCAAGGATGGTAGGAGAGACGGTGGTTTACACTCTCAAGCCGACCGCCGCGGGCTTTACTTCAGTGGTGTTTGTCGTGCTTGATAACCGCAACCGCCAAGCTGCAATTGTTGATGCGGGGGTTAGCGTCAAACTTGCTGATAACTACCAGTTAGAAGCGGGGAAGCCGATGATTTTCAAAACCTTTCAAGAGGTGGAATTTTCTTACAACCACGAGCATGTTGCCATCAACCGTGTTGGCGAGTGTCAAGAGTCTATCATTCACAACTGTGTCAGCACCTACCGCCTCATCACCAAGAGCAAAGAAGCGACCAAAATAACTTTTGATGATGACATTGCCACCTATAGTTTTGCGGTTAACATGTAGAGTTTGTAGTAGCTACTAGCAATTGCAAAAGGATATTGACTTATTACCCTTTTTTAGGTAATAAGTCTCCATGTTTGATGGTGTAGTCTACTACGTAAATGAATCAGGAGACGAGCCATTCTGGGAGTGGTTCAAGGCATTGAATAAATCTGATCGTTACTCAGTGCACGACTACATCCGCAGGGTTGCCTATGGTGGCAGCAGAAAAAATATCACCACAATCAAAGGTGGGGCAGGTGTGTGTGAAATTGTCATTGATCGCGGGCCTGGGTTCAGAGTTTACTTTGCTACGGATAGCCGTTTAATGGTTATTTTGCTCGGTGGCATTAAACGCAATCAAAAGTCTGACATAAAAAAGGCTAAACTTTACTGGAGGAGATATGGCAAGGAGAAGTAAGTCTTACGATGATGCGATTGCCAAAGAAATGCAAGACCCTGATTTTGCCAGAGGTATGGTGTTACACGCCATAGAGCAGTCTGGGCATACTGTGGAGGAAGCACTACAGCATGCTATGCAAAGTATGGGCATCAAGGAATTTTCTATCAAATCAGGTATGCCATTACAAAACATCTCCGACTTTGTGAATGGTAAGCGTAAATTCGGCTTGAAAAACCTTACTAGATGCCTTGCAGTTTTCGGCCTCAAACTTGTTGTCGCAAAGGATGATGAAGTTGCTTAATTTGCTGCTTTCGCGGTTAATAAGACACCAGCGCCTCTCTAGTCTAGCAAGGTATCTTCAATCTCTTGCTTTGATAGTTTGAAGTTAGCAGTAAGACTTTTAGCGTTGATAGACTGCTCAATTGTCTTGATATACACGGCGAGATTGTCGGCATCATAGGTGTGATAATCAATATCGTGGAACAAGACTACCAATTCATTACCAGCCCTTGCCAGTGTCTTAACTCGTGCGGCTAAATGTTTTGTAATATCTTCACGTTCATACCCACGCCTCGTATCACGACTATCAACATCCCAAAGAATTATTTTTAAGTCATGCTTGGCATAGCGTGCCCGCACAGCTCTATTTTGGATGCCAAACGGTGGTCGCACAAACTTTGGATTTTCACCTGTTATCGCAGTGATGAAAGCCTTGCTGCGTTCTAAATCGCTGCCAAGCTTGCCAGTTGCCTCCCGCCGCACATGGTTGTTAGCCATCGCATGTGCACCCCAAGCGTCCATGCCTGTGTGCGCAGCGATGATATGCCCATCCGTATGCATGCGTTCAACAAGCGGTGTCCCAACACTCGCATGCTTGCCACGATAATATAAACCATTCTTGCTGCGTGCATGGGTTTGAATGAAGAACACAGCATTGAAATCAAAATCAGCAAGTGTATCAAGCACTCGGCGCGTGCCATTGACTCGCCCGCTGCGCGTGTCGGGGCCATCGTCAAAGGTAAGAACTATCGGCACTTCATCGTTAACTGTAATGGTGTAGATGTTCTCCGTTTGCGATAGATTACCTATCGTTGTGCTAGCATCACTAGCTACCAGACCGAGTAGTGTAATTTGGCTGTCGCCTATGACAGGAGGAATGAGTTCATGCAGCTGTGGGTTAGTATCAAGCAACTCAATTGCCACCGTGTGCGTGTCGTCATGCTGACTAACTTGGGCTTGCTCCTTTGGTTGCGGTGCAGGTTGTGGTGCTTGACTACAAGACAGGCATACCGTTGCGATAGCAAGGACTGTGTTAGCAAAATACTTGTGTGCCCGACTGCCAAGCTTGCCCGCAAATGCTTGGCTTTGCATGCCAGCTATAGAGATAATAATAGCCCATAACAAAATCCGCACGCCCCGCATGCTGCCCTCCCCATATTGTATTTTTTGAAAGAGCTGATGCTTGTAGCGTCCGTAGGGTTGCTTGTCAAATCTTTTATAGTTTAATTCATGCGACGAGACCTATTGTGCTTTCCCCCCTCATATGAATGACCGCTGAGCAAGAGTTTCAGGAGGGGCCTGCGGGGCTTTGTTGCATAAGTAATGCCTATTTTTTATGCGAGGAGCGTTCCCCTCCTCGCGCTCCTCCCCTACAGTCTCAAGACATATGCTGGTTTGAGTCGGAAACAAAATTTTATTCGCTCGCTAAC
>JAPPIL010000153.1 GCA_028877195.1 Pseudomonadota bacterium | reverse complement strand
CAAGCTTGGTCTTTGCCTCATTTCACTTGAGTTCCCCCTCTCGTGCTCTCCCCCTAATTGTTCCCAAACATATGCTGGTTTGAGTCAGGAAAAACTATTTTATCGTTCGTCGGACTCACGACAAAATAGTTTTTCCTGCCTCTGATAAACCAAGCATCTGTCTTGCGGACAAAGCAAGTATATGTTAGCGCGAGCTATCGTATCGCAGCAAACATCGGTGCTTGTATTCATACAACATCTGCATAGTCGCAAAACATATGTTGGTATCATCAGAGTCGGAAAAAAATATTTATGAGACGAACGCTCGTGAGCGAATAAAATTTTGTTTCCGACTCAAACCAGCATATGTCTTAAGACGATAGGGGGGAGGTGCGGAGGGCTTTCCCCCTCCGCAAAAAATATCAAGATGGGCCCACAAGGACTTGAACCTTGAACCACTCGGTTATGAGCCGAGTGCTCTAACCATTGAGCTATAGGCCCGCATTACACCACCTCGTAGTCAAAACACCTAGCGAGTGTCAAGCAATGATTAGTTTAAAACAAAACGTCGGTTGACAAGTGCTGTGCCCCCTGTTAACTAGTTGACAGGACTTAATTTCTTAAATTTGTTTTTTCAGTTGTGAGTTCGCAACACTTGCTTGTGATTCATAATCTGGGGAGGGTGCAACAATTAGAAGCATGACAAGTTCCAAGTATCCCAGTTCAGCAGGTTTGTTTCAATTCTGTCGTCTCGTGTTAGACCACAAGTTCGGTGGCATCAGGGTAATCGATCAAGATGTCGGTCAAATTCTTGGCTTTGACCCTGCCGACTGTAGTCATTGGAAGAACGGCAAGAAAAACATTCGCTCCATTCAAGCGGTTAAGACTATCGCCAACCATCTTGGAGTGGACGAGAAGTTAATCGTTGATATTGCTTCGGGCGATCTTGATTATCGGGAAGCGTTTAACGAATATCACGGTTATGGCATGTTCAATATCAGCTCTGGGGTATTGGATTCCGCCAAGAAGGACTACTATCGCCGCCACGCCGCGGCTTGGGATAAGAATAACGAAACAGAATTTAAGCTTTTCTTCAATCCCAATGTGTCTGAAATAGAACGAATAGTTTCTGATATTCATCAAAAGATAAATTTAACTGAAGCGCCGCTATATTTGCCAGAGGTTGCGGCAAACTACCCCGAATTGCGTTTGGTGGGCGATGCAAATTATGACAACGATGATGACATCGTGCAGGTCAAGCAAGAGGGTGGTAACACGACCATTACCTTTAAAGCAGGCACCGAGGTGCAGCCTTACATGCGTTACCGTATCGCTAGAGCGATGGCACAGCATTTTCTTGGTGTTGAACGCTTCAGTAACAAGGACTTTGACAAGTATGCCGACCATGCCCTTGACGTAACGAGCAATATCTTCGCCGCCAAGCTACTCATACCTGCAATGTTGGTGCGTAAGGAGCTGCAGAGCGTTGATGTTGCGAAAGATATAGTCTCACAACTGTCAGAATCATTCTGGGTATCTAAAAACTTCATGAACCGTTGTCTCAAGGAACTGCTGTTAAGCACCTCCTAACGGTTGTTAGGGAACTTCTATCGTCCCAACACCTGGTGTGCCACCGACTGGGTTCTGTCCGACTCCGGGATTGGTATACACACCAGGGACACTAGGTGGCACAACTTGCTGATGGCCGCCAGGTTGACCAATACAGTGTGTGGCATGCCCAGGCACTTGCGAATGTTGATGTGTTTGGCACTGGATACGGTCAGCACGGCCATTAGAGAGGATAAATACATCATCGTGCATGACCAGTTGTTTGATCTCTGGTGGACAAATACGCTTGGTGTTGACAGTGAAGCAACCAGCGATGATCCGAACGGCCTTGGGACTAACAGGCTGCAACGCTAACAGGTGAAGGGCAGATATAATCAACACTAACTTAACAGACAGATAACGCATCGCTAGTCCTCCAATTCACCTGAACATCAATCAATGTGCTTATTAGCCAAGTTTACCAGTTCATCACCGCTGATTCTTGAAGCAAGCACCGAAATTATTTTGGCATCAGCCTCACTCTCCCATACTATCATGTTCAGGTCTGGTGATGAGTAAGGCATGTAGGAAAAATCATCATATTCTATTCTCTCCGCAGCAAGGGCATTGATGTCGCCCCTAAAAGAGTAAAGATACAGTGTGTTTTCTTGACGACGGTATCTACTCACCGCAATCTGGGCAAAATCATAGTCTATGATACCCGCACTGGTAGGCGACCAGCCTGAAGTTGCCCGCAGCAACGCGGGTTGAATGTTGAGATTGCGGTTATCAGCAAAGTAAGACCGCACCTCCGAGAACTTACCAGTCGGAAAATCCAAACGGTCAGGATCACTCTCAACAGCAGTGGTCTCATAACTCAAGGCCGTGATAATTTTAGCAGTCGCATCACCTTCTGTTGCTCGCATCAGCAGAGCTAGCGCGACACCGATAACCGCTAACCCCAATACACCAAACTTAATCAAGCGCTGGCCGAGAAGCTGTTTCTCGGCGGCATGCATCGTCTTGCTGGTATCAATCTGAACATCGTAAGCAGGCAAGATTAAATTTTGTATCTTCTGCGCATGCTCTGTTTGCATCTGGGTGCGAGAAAAATAATCGTTCAACTCCTTGCGAGCATCGGCATAGTCTTTGTTTTTTAGCTTTTTTAGTAATTTGTTTTGAATTTTATCTAAATTCTTCTCAAAAGAACCTTTATTTTGAAGTTTATTATCCATGATGGCGTTGACATCGTTACCCTCTAAACCAAGGCAATCCACTGCCCCAATAATCACCCGTTCATCAAAAGATATGGTGCTCAATGCTTTTTGAAGCTTATTAACATGCGCTTGTTTGACGGCTTTGGGTGATGTGCCAATATTTTTCAAACAATTGCTCAACAACAGTTTGAGGCGTTCATCATCATCGTTGCTGTTTTTTATTTCATCATAGAATTCTTCAATGACCTTGAACAAAGTTGAGAATGACAATGCCTTGTTGGTGGTTATGAAATAATTAAAACGCAATGCCTGTAGCGCTAACGGCATGAAAGTATTGAAAAAGAAATTGTTATCATCTTCTTTTGGGTGTGCCATACTGATGTCCTGACATGTTGAACACGTAGATAATTATAGCAGATGCTGACGTTGCCAGTGGGAGGGGTATGAATTTTAGATATGCTTTAATCGTAGCCATGCTGTTAGTTAGCGGTAAGGTTAAAGCATTACCGCTAGGTTTTGGCATTCATCAAGACAGACTTCAATACGAACAGCTTACCCATCCGCACTTTAGATTTTATTATGATGCCCGCACCGAAGACGAGGCGAGGTTTATGCTGCAGGCATTGGTGAAGGCAAGACCTATCCTTGAGGGTTGGTTGGGGGTTGAGCGTCAAAAGCCTCTGGCAGTAATCACTTCAGCCGTAACTTACAACCCTTCTTTTGCGAATTTTATCGCTGATGTCATTGAACTGCAATCGCTCGGCATGGGGACAAGGGGCTTGGCTTGGCACGAGTATGTGCATATGCTGAACTATCAACATTTTCACAATATTTTTGGTGCTGCGGGTGCGGTTCTACATTTGCCGTGGCATCCGTCATGGTGGTTAGAGGGTTTAGCGGAAGCGTTGACGCAATCGCTTGGTTCGTCCAATATCAAAGGTATTGAACGCCACCATGCTTGGTCGGATTCATTTGTCTCCTACGATCGGTTGCATTACTTGTATGCAGGTATAGAACAGGCACAGCATGGTTATCCAGTCGCTAGTAGCTTTGCTCTTTTCGTCCTCAAAAAGTTACAGGATAAAGGGGGGCTGCCTGCTCTGATTAAATCTTTTTATCGCAAATCCATGCCATGGCACTGGCCATTAACACTCGTGCCCTTTGCTAGTGAACTGCCGTTTGATCGGGCGTTGCGGGAGCATACTGGTTTTGATGGTCGCAGCCTTTATCAGCAGTATAAGGATAGTGCAAAAGCATATTGGCAACAGCGACGGGGGGTATTTTTGCCGAGTAAGGGTGGTGAGGTACTGTTCGGGGTTTTAGATTATATGCAGGCTCGTGATAACAAGCTCCATACCTTGAGCAGTAAAGCAGGGGAAGTATCGCTGTCAAAGATACGGTTTGCAAACAACAGAGCGACAGCAGTGGAAGATACAGGTGAAGCGGTTGCGTCTGACCATGCTATCTTCAGTCCCCAAGTCGGCACGGACTTGTTTCTGCGTTATGAGAAGAACATTCGCACAGGTATCATTGCAAGCAAGCTTATCGCTAATGGTGCGAACAAGCAACAAGAAGAGTTACAGATAGGCAGTATAATTATCAAAAAAATGTTTGCTGTCGCTGGCAATCGCATCATGTTCCTTGAGCATGAGTTAGGAACGACACGGTTATGCTACTACGTTAAGGGGGAGTGGCATGATAAGCGCTGTTTGATTAGCGAGCAGTATCCGCGTTCATTGGCTGTGCTTGGGTTTGATAAACGGGAGGATAGAATATGGCTTCGCCGCCAAACGAACACCGTGCATGGCGACAGCTATCAACTGCTGTCTTGGCAGCCTGCTGAGGGGATGCGGCGGCATCGTTGGCGTTACGTTAGTAAGCCAGAGCAGGTTGCCTTTGTTGGTGGCAAGATGATGGTGATGTTGTTGGAATATGATTATCGCACGGTGGTGGAAGTGAACAAAGCTATGCGCTGCGTGCGCAAGCTACGGTTTGCTAATCACATTACTGGTGTTTTTTCACACGCTGACCGACTGGTGTTAGCTCTCTACCATACGAGCGGCAATACTTTAGCTATACCCACTGTTGATGAAATCGCTCAAGCAACCGAGAGTTGCCAACACTTTAGCAGAGAGAACTCGCCACTTGATTATGCCATCGGCAAACCAAACACGACTCTGACGCAGGCATTGCATAGTTTTGAACGTCCTGATGTTGTGCGAACCGCTGTGAGCAGCTCAACCACCGACTCGACGCTTGATTTACAACCACATAAAGTTCACTGGGGGGGGCGACCATTGTTTGTCTTCCCGATCGCGACTCCGCAAGATTGGCAGCTAGGTATCATATCTGTGCCATTGATGGGAATTTTGCAGAATGAGACAGTGGTGGCGAAGCTTGCTTACGGTATCAAGTCTGGCACTCCAAGTGCTGATTTAACTTTTTCTAGCACTCGTTACCTCCCACATTTGCAGTTTAGGTTATTTAAGAACAGGGTGTTTAATGGCATCGTCGAAGATAAGGTTAATTATCTTGATGCAGTTGGCTTGAATATGACTGCAGGACTGCGGTTTCATCATATGCGCGGCGGGTTATCGTTGTCTTTAGGGTTGGGTGTCGCGCAGCTGGAATCTCGGCAAGTGGCACAGCAACGTGTTGGGCAGGGGATTGAGGTTAGTATAAGTTCAGCGGTAGCGTATCGCTATTACCGTGATAGTAGTCATGAGGTTATCGCTAAAATTTGGAACAAGTATCATCCTTTTTGGTTGAACAAAAATTTTGATTACAATCGCACGGGCGTTCATCTTGACCTGCGGTATCACCTACCTCTGCTTGGCATACAACTGCATGGCGGCAGTGAAGCAAGCATCACTATCGGCGGTGAGAGTCGCAACTTGCGTGAGGTGTATTATCCATTTGATGGGCGGTTTGCAGAAATGGGCACAAGCCTCCTGCCAGCACAAGTTCCGCTGCTATACAGCCATAACTCGCTCGCCTCTCGGTATGGGGATGCGCAAGCCAAACTGCGTGCCGCCCTCGTCTACCCAGTGTGGCGTGATATAGGCAAGCTATTCTGGATACTTTATGCCGATAGGCTCAACCTCACGGCGTTTGTCAACTACGGTGGGGCATGGAGTATCGGTGATGCGTTGCGAGTGGAAGACTTTATCTTTACGCATGGCTACAGTGCTGACCTGCTATTCAACAATTCAGGTGTGGACTTAAGGTTTGGTCTCGGCACTGGTTGGGTGGACAACCGCTCGGTTGCGTTATTTGCCAACGCAGGTATCGGGGTTAATTTTTAGACTTTGCTTTACGAGTCGAGTATCTGGACTTTGCTGCATGAGCAAGTTTATCAATAAAAACTCTTAAAGAAACCAAAAAAAAAACGATAGCTAGTCATGTAGATGATTGAACTATTTGAAGGAGTTATTCATGAAGCGGCAAATTATGCTTGGTATTACGTTGGTTGGCGCTGTGAGTATTGGCTGTAAGCCGATGCACAGACAGCAAGATAGTCAGGTTAGTTATATTGAGGCACAGAACGGTGTAACGATAACTGCGGTTGCGGGTGAAGATGGTCGTGGTGTCTGTATGCTGAAGTCGCGACTGGGGGCAAGTGGTGATGAGAAACCGCGTTTGCTCACCGTTGATGGTAGTGTTAGCGACTCGCAGCTGCAGGATGAACTGCGCTTTCTCGGTTATGGCGAGCAGGTTGCAGCCTTGATTCTCACAGCTGTTGGTGGTGGTGCTCTAGCAATGCACTCTGCTGTTAAGATTGTTACGGAAGTTGCAGCCGCAGATGTGGCAGAGACCGCCGATGATGTCGCAGGAGTGGTTAAGAAACTGAAAGGAGGCATTGGAGGAATTATCATCGGTGCTTCGGTAGCGGCTTTCGGTGGTATGGGTTACTTCATCATCAGGGGGAATATGGAGGGTGAGAAGGCGGCACCGATCGCGGCTCGAACCTTGCTCCTTAACCCGACGGGGAATGTTGCTCTAGCGCCAATCGTTGAACATCAGCATCGTAGTGGCCGTCTGAAGTCAGCTTTATCGGATAAAGAACGCTGGCAAGTAACTAACAGGAAGATGAGCAAACTGACTGAACGTATTCGCGACATAGACCCTGATTACAACGGTGGTTGCGACCATATCAAAGATGAGTTGAAGAGGTAGGTGGCTTTTTTGTATACGAGAAGGCGTTCCCCCTTCTCGTGCTCTTCCCCCTATCGTCTAAAGACATATGCTGGTTTGAGTCGGAAACAAAATTTTATTCG
>JAPPIL010000141.1 GCA_028877195.1 Pseudomonadota bacterium | reverse complement strand
GTAGGGGCACTACCAGCAGATAGTGTGTTTCATGCTGCTTCACAAGGCAAATATGACGCAGTGCTCGCCATGTATCACGATCAAGGTCTTGCGCCGTTGAAAACACTTGCCTTCCACGATGCCTTCAATCTCACAACTGGTCTGCCTATCTTGCGCCTCTCGCCTGACCATGGCACGGCATCCGACCTGTTCCGTAAACGCACAGCTGTGGCTGACAGTATGAATAACTGCGTTAATTTTATTGATAAGTATTTCTGCGAAGAATAAGCGACTTCCAACAGCACCCAAACTAAAGACACCATACCTACCTGACGATAAGCCAGCGACGGAGGTGTTGTAATGAAATTAGCAGAAGACATAACCGCTGGTAGTGATATTCGCAAAAAAATAGAAAATATGAAAAAGAAACGATTGGTTTCTAAAAAAATCGTCGCTCTCAATGATTTTCGTGAACTAAAAAAAACAATGCAGACCCGCACGATACTTGTGGTTGACGATGATGAAACGATTCGCAGTGCATTGAAGCGTATGCTGGAGCATGAGAATTATCGGGTGTTGTTAGCTGAAGATGGCATCGCATTGTCAAAGATACTGGAGTCAACACGGTTAGATTTGATTTTGTTGGACATCAAATTGCCGTGGGTGAATGGCTATGAGCTTTGTCGGGTGATAAAGTCGCACCACAATCTCAAGAACGTGCCGTTAATCTTTGTTTCAGCCTGCAACGCTCAAGATGACATTGATAAGGGCTATCAGTCTGGCTGTGATGATTACGTTACGAAGCCTTTTGATATCGCAAACATCACCGCAAAGATCAATACCCTACTGATAGGTTAGATTTGCGTCATACTGCATGCCTAGCACTCAACGATATTGACCGCCAGTCCGCCGCGCGCCGTTTCCTTGTATTTGCTTTTCATGTCTTTGCCCGTCTCAAGCATCGTTTTGATCGCCTTATCAAGGGTAACGACATGTTTGCCCGTTCCTTGTAAAGCTAAACGACTGGCATTGATCGCCTTGACCGCTCCCATTGCGTTGCGCTCTATGCATGGTATCTGCACCAACCCCCCGACTGGATCGCAAGTCAAACCAAGATGATGCTCAATCGCAATTTCAGCCGCTTCTTCCGCTTGGTCGGCATTGCCCCCTAATGCTTCAGTCAGTGCCGCCGCCGCCATTGAGCAGGCAACTCCCACTTCACCCTGACATCCAACCTCCGCCCCCGACAACGATGCATTGGTCTTATAGATGATACCGATACAACCAGCTGTAAGTAGAAACCTGCGGCTGACATCGGCAACTTGGATACTCTGTATATCGCAAAATTTTTCCAAGAAACTCACAACTGCAGGGATAATGCCTGATGCCCCATTAGTCGGGGCGGCAACCACCCGCTCACCACTGGCGTTCTCTTCATTGACCGCAATCGCATACATGTTCACCCAATCAAGCGCATTCAATTCAATGTTTGCCCCCCGTTGCATTTTAAGCTTTTCATACATGGTCGGCGCACGACGCTTCACCCGCAATGCCCCAGGCAATAATGTCCTTTCCTGCCGCGCAAGACCATTGGCAATAGAAGCACGCATCGCAACCAGAATCGCATCAAGCTTGGCATTGAGTGCTGCTAGCGTTGACCAAGCCAACTCATTCTTCAACGCCACATCTGCAATCGAATACCCATGCTCTGCACATAACGCAAGCAACTCACCAGCATTGCTAAAACTCAAGGGCGCAAGTTTAGTGCTGTGCGTATCAGCAGCGAGGAATCCACCACCCGTCGATTGATATGATGCCGTGTCAATGCACTTACCACTCGCATCATAAGCATTGAATGCCATCAGATTGTGAAGATTTTGCTTGCGATTGAAGATCAAATCACGCTTGTAGTCAAAAGCTAACTCCACACCACCCAACAAAGTTAGCTTGCCACTAGCGATGACTGCATCGGCATACTGGCGCAAATAATCAGGCTCGACAGTTGCAGGCTCACTGCCATGCAAACCAAGAATCAGCGCCTTGTCGGTGCCATGTCCCTTGCCTGTGAACGCTAGCGAGCCATACAAAGTAATCTGTAGTCGCGCCAAACACTGCAACAAGTCATGCGCCTGCAAGCGCTCAACATACAACCGTGCAGCGCGCATCGGCGCAACGGTATGCGAAGCAGACGGCCCGATACCAATCGTAAACAGCTCAAGAACACTGCTATGCATGCTTTTGTAAAACTAACAACTGCACCGCACCTGCCATAAACTTTTGCACCTTGCAAACTTCAAAACCATGCTCACTCGCCTTCTGCTGTAAAAGTTCAGCATGATAAAACTCCGAGATACTGGCTGGCAAATAGCTATAGGCACTGCGGTCGCTAACCAACGAAGCTAGACGTGGCAAGACCTTGTGTAAATAAAATGCGAACAGTCGTGTGAATAACCCCTTCTTCACAATAGGGAAGAACTCAAGGATCAACAGCCGACCATCAGCAGTGAGCACCCGCTGAAATTCCGCTAGTGCCTTGCTGGTGTCGTTAACATTGCGGATGCCAAAAGCAATCGTAATCGCATTGAAACTCGCATCAGGGAAGCGCAAGTTTGTTGCCGACATGTGTTGCAGCACCGTCGTGGCTGGCAATTTACCCCTCGCTAAATTTAACATCGCATTAGAGATGTCAATGCCAACACAATGCGCCACTTGCCGACGATGACGATAACAGGCGGAAATAACATCGCCTGTGCCTGTCGCAACATCTAATAGCCGAGCATGTAAGGGCACATGCTGCACCAAACACTTTCGCCATCTGATGTCTTGCCGCAGACTTAAGAGACGATTGAGCAAATCATAGCGCGGGGCGATATTATCAAACATCGTCGCGATCTGCTGTTCGCTGTGAGCGAACTTACCGTCCGCTAATTTACTATCCGCTAACTTACGCAAAAGTCTGCCATCCTTGGTTTACGTGGGTCTTGACGCTGTTCTATCTCACTAACAATCAAGGCGATCGTTTCATCATACGATTTGGTTTGCTGTTCCTGCAAGCCATGCCGACGCATAGTGATACTGCGGTTAGCAACCTCCTTGTCGCCGATGACAAGCTGAAAAGGTATCTTTTGTTTCGCACTGTTTTTTATTTTTTTACTGAAACTGCTCTGGCTGGTATCAATACGCACACGCACCTGCTTGGCAAGGAGTCTTTCTTTTACTTCGGTAGCAAAACCGATACAATCACTCTTAACAGGTAAGAGCATAACCTGTAGCGGTGCGCACCAACTGGGCATCGCCCCACCGTAATACTCAAGCAACATACTGATAAAGCGCTCGTGCGTTGATAATGGCGCACGGTGGATAATGACAGGTGTTTCGTCATTGCCCTGTTCATCGGTAAATGTGAGGTGAAAATTTTGCGGGCTTAAGAAGTCCAACTGTATCGTTGAAAGTGTTTCCTCACGTCCGAGCAAATTCTTGAATTGAAAATCTACCTTTGGCCCATAGAAAGCCGCTTCGCCGCTACCGACAAAGTAGTCCAGCTCCTCTTCCTCACAAGCTGATTGGAGCATCTGCTCGGCTTTACGCCAAAGCTCCTTGCCACCGAGATACTTGTCGGCACTTTGCTCACTGGTAGACAGGCGAATGCGATAGCGCTGTAATGAAAACTTATCGTAAAACTCCTGATGCATGCGCAAGATAGCCTTGAACTCGTCCTTCAGCTGTGCCACCCGCAGATAGATGTGGGCATCGTTCATCGTGAAGCTTCGCACGCGCAACAGCCCTGACAATTCACCCGACTGCTCATAGCGATAACATGTGCCAAATTCCGCTAACCGCATGGGTAACTCACGATAACTGCGCTTGCGCGACGCGTAAATCAAATGGTGATGCGGGCAATTCATCGGCTTCAGGTAAAATTTATGGGCATCTGCCTGTAGAGCTGGAAACATCGACTCTTGATAAGCAGGTAAGTGTTGCGACTGGAGATATAACGACTCTTTGGCAAGGTGCGGAGTGCTGACCCGTTGATAACCATAGTGAAATTCTAGCTCCTTCGCATAACGCTCGATTTCATCCTTGATAACCGTGCCATTGGGCAACCATAACGGCATGCCCTTACCGACCCGATCATCAAACATACATATCTCAAGCTCTTGGCAGAGCTTCTTATGGTCATACTTTTCCGCATACTGGCGACGCTGTAGGTAAGCCGCTAGACTCTGGGCATCGGTGAAAGCAAGACCATAGATGCGGGTAAGCATTTTGTTTTTTTCATCACCAAGCCAATATGCTCCCGATATGCGGTCGAGTTTGAAGCAGTCAACAGGCAGTTCCCCCGTGTCGGCGACGTGCGGCCCCTCACACAAGTCGCGAAACTTTTCCGCATTGTTGTAAAAGGAAAAATTCTTAATCCCTCGCGCATGTAGGCTCTCCACCTGCTCACGCTTATAGGGCTCATCAGCTAGCCGCTTGCGTGCTTGCTGGTAACTACAGTCTTCACGGGTAAACACCTGTCGTTGCTGGATAATCTTACGCATCTGCTGTTCTAGTTTTTTCAGATGCTTGGTAGTAAGCTCTGCACCATCAAAATCAAAATCATAGTAGAAACCCTCTGCGGTCGGCGGCCCAAAACCTAACCGCACTTGCGGGTAGACGGTCTTGACCGCTTGGGCCAAGACATGTGCTAACGAATGGCGTAATTTATACAGTTCATCTCCCATCATAACCCACGAGTATAAAAGCGAATTTTAGCAAATTCAATCGCGTTTATTGTATAAGTTGTGGTTAGGCGGTATAATTCTAATTATATTATTACAAATCACAGGTTGGGGCTGATGAAATCATTAGATACATTACAGATAATCATGAGAACGCTCATCACATGCTTGATCATGACGGCGCTGACCGTGCCGATGCATGATTCTTTGCTGGCGGCTGATTTTGCAAATGACGAGCAGGATACAGCTAGTGTTATAGATGCCGACCAAGACGATGGTTTATATGCGGACGAAGAATTAGATGCAGCTGGCAACAGCACACGCGATGCATTGTTGATTTATGCGACTGCGGGTGTGTTGGTGGTGGGGACAATACTCGGTCTCGCAACAGTGTTCAAGCGTTTGGAACTCATACAAATGCGACACAACATGCACAAAATGCAACGCAATTTACACCAACACATGGATGATTATACTAACAAGCTTGACGTGCCAGACATTGATGACATGGATATCCAGCAACTGCAAGCAGTGCAACGGGTATTGACCGCGATGATGAACAACAGCAGCACCAATAGCGGCTATGAGGAACTCATCGTTCTTCAAGATCAGGTCAGTCAAAGAATAGATCAACTCTCAAGGTAGCGTTGGGCTTGAATTGCGGCTTGGCAACCCATGCCTGCCGCGGTTACCGCCTGTCTGAACACAGGGTCAGCGATGTCGCCAGCTGCAAACACCCCTTGCACATTGGTCTTGGTGCCATCATGGATACGGATATAACCATGTTCATCGGTGTTGATGTAAGGTGCAAACTGGCTTGAGTTAGGTGTATGTCCGATCGCCATGAACAGACCTTCGGTCGCAATTTTTTCGCTTGCGCCTGTCTCACAGTTGACGATGCTGACTGCCTGTAGACCGTTTTGATCGGCGTGCGTCGTATCTACTTGGTAGGGGGTTTTGAAGATGATCTTATCGTTCTTTTGTGCCCGTTCCAACATTATCGGTGAGGCACGAAACTGGGCACGGCGATGGATGAGAATAACCTCCGAGCAGAGTTTGCTTAAGTATAGCGCTTCCTCCATTGCCGAGTCGCCACCACCAACGACGAGCACACGCTTGCCCTTGTAGAAAAAACCATCGCAAGTTGCACAAGTAGATAGACCACGTCCCATCAGTTCTTTCTCTTGCGGCAAACCCAATGTGCGGGCGGTTGCACCTGTGGCGATTATCACTGCTTTGGCGGTTATCTGCTTTTCGCCTGCCCACAGTTGTAAAGGCGACGAAGAACTAAAGTCTACCTTGCTTATCTCATCGTAGATTATCTCGACCCCTAATCGTTCCGCCTGCCCAGTCATTGCCTGCATCAGTTCTGGCCCCATGATAGCATCAGCAAAACCAGGATAGTTTTCTACTTCGGTGGTAGTTGTAAGTTGCCCACCATGTTGGCTACCTGCGTAGATAACGGGATTGAGAGCAGCACGCGCCGCATAGATAGCTGCGGTCAAACCAGCTGGCCCTGTGCCAATGATGACTACTTGCATGATGTTCTCCTCGCTTTGGTTGTCTATTGCTAAAAATTTGATGATCTTCACTTGGGTCGTAGCTGCAACTGCGTGAATATAGCACAACATAGCTTGCATAGCTGTTATTATGTGCATGTTGTTAGGTAGAGGAAGCAGCCTTCTCGTATAAAAATAGGCGTTCCAGCAATATTGTGTCTTCAGCCAGTTCAGATAAAAACATACTTACGTTTATCTGGAGAGTCGTTGAACTCGATGTTTAGTCTATGCGTTGGAGCGACACAGCAGTTTGCTGGTGATGCCCATTCATAGATTTCGCCGCGGTAGCGACTGTGATCGATGTTTAGCGCAAGAAACTCTGCGGTGTTCGCAAGGCGGTAAAGATCAGCATGGTTATAGATGTCTGCTGCAATTCGGTATTCACGGGCATGAATGTAGGTGGGTGAGTTGACAACGACATCATCAGTAAGACCAAGATGGTGAAGAAAGCGGTTGACCCAATATGTCTTGCCCACACCAATGTCGCCGTTGAGCCACAAACAAAAGTAGTCGTTACACAACAATCGGGGTGCCACCGTCGCAACACAGGTGTCAACGTCTTCTAACGATGCGAGGATGGTGTTAGGCATGATTCGCTTGTTGCATAACTAACATCTCTTTTTTATTATGCGGAGAGACGTTCCCTCTCTCCGCACCTCTCTCCCTATCGTCTTAAGACATATGCTGGTTTGAGTCGGAAACAAAATTTTATTCGCTCACGAGCGTTCGTCTCATAAATATTTTTTTCCGACTCTGATGAGACCAACATCTGTCTTACG
>JAPPIL010000197.1 GCA_028877195.1 Pseudomonadota bacterium | reverse complement strand
TCCCTAACCTTATCTTGATCGCAATCTTACTGGCGATAATAAGTGGGGGTGGCTTCGTTCTGCTTGGCAAGATAAGCGTCAACAAGAACATGGAACGAGCAATGCGGGCATACAACGATGACCGCGACTATCAACGTGCCCTCACCATCATCGAGTCGCAGCCAAAGTTGGTTGCTGAATTGCTCACGCGTTCAAAAGATTCGCCGTATTGGTTGCCGTTGCTGCGCACCTTGACTTTTTATGGCAATGCCCACATCAGCCCTGCAGACCTGCCACACATCAAGGGCAACGATGCGATTAACACTCCCGATGATTGTAGCACGACAAGCTGGTCGCAAATATGGACAGCCAGCTCAACACGCTGGGACGAATTTCTCGCGCAGCAAAAATTAATAGACACACATTGGGCAATGCTCTTGTCGTGGGACTGGCATTGGATTCACAACCATCAAAGCCCTGGTTGGCAAGAGCCAAAAAGTTACGCACAAGCCTGTCTCCGATCGGCTTACGATAGTTTTACGTCGGTCTTGCTACCAGAGGACAAGCAGCATCTCACCGCGATAATTCAAGCTCGGATCACTTGGCTGGCACATGCACTCTCTTCGCCAGAGCGACCGCCATCTGTTCCTATTCCAAACGAACCGCACCCTTTGTTGATTTGGGGCTGTATGGAGCAAAGCAACCATCTAAATGACTTGAATAACTGTATGAATCCGATAAAACATCTACCTCAAACCGAACTTATCAGCTACACGCACGAGAAATTTATTTGGAACAAATTGCGCATTATGCGTGCTACAGGCGAAGAACCTAACGATGATGTTAGTTATACGGATTCATACAATTCTATAGACTATAGTTCTGTCATAAAATTCACATCTAAATAACCCCCCAACCTCACTGTTCTATTTAAAATAATCGTTATTTGCGTTTATTTTATATTGAAAGCCAGCATTGGCATTGGTAGTCTTGTCCTACGGTTTTGATTTATCTATGACAGCAGGTCATGGAGTTACGAAAAACAAATTGAGATGAGGTAAACCCAATGAAACTTCAGCCTAAATTCATGAGCCTTGCTGTTGCGTTGTCATTGCTAACGGCGGTGGCATGTGATGTTGAGAATCAGGAAGAAATTTACTTTACGGGGAGCGATGACATTACCAGCAGGGCTAATCCCCACGAGCAGGAGCAACTTCAATCGGAATTGGATTCATTGCCGCAGTCGGTGCTTGTGCGCACGCCACGTGAAGCGAATATGAGTGATACCAGTAATGTGGAAGTTCGTGCCTATGACCATGCGATCAATCTCGGTAGTGAGCAGGGCGAAAAGCAGGGCATGCACCTATCGGCTTATTTTGATTCTGACTACAACAGCTACTACAACGACCGTATTATGCTGTCGTATAACCTCCAGCGCATGTCGCACAACTACTATAATTCGACTTATACATATAATCAGTATCTTCAAAACTACTACCCACAAGGTTATAGCAATACCCATTCCCATTCACACTATGTAGATCGTTATGACCCTCACTATCAGTATAATCCTTATGGCAACTACTATGAGCCTGTATCTTACGTAACTTACGGCTTGCCGAGTCAGTATTGCGACTACTTCCGTCCGTATTACTCGTCAACGGTGAATGATTATTATTATTTTGATAGATACTCGTATGTAAATTCATACTATACACCAAATTACGTCTATAGTTATTACACCCTATAGATTTGGTGGGAGGATAAGGGAAAAGGTCAACCCTTTTCCCTGAGCCCCCTGCTCGGTGCGTTGGTAGTGATTTCAAGTCTTATTGCCCCTCCCTAGAGCTTGTTTCTTACTACTGACCATTGAGCAGGTGGTTATCGTAAAAAAGCAAGTGCCCAAAGGCACTTGCTTTTTTACGAGTCAACAGTCGCCGTTAGGCGTTTTTGTGAGCCGTGTGCCCAAAGGCACTTGCTTTTTTACGAGTCAACAGTCGCCGTTAGCCATTCTTTCCGTCCATTTTGAATTTTATCCCCAGTTATGCCGATAGCTGGGTGAGGATTATGGTTAGGATAAGTTGATGCGGCTGATGTTGCCTATCATGTTTTGCTTGGCTGTCGCCAGTAGTGCGGTTGCTGAAGACGTGATTACTAGGGGCGAGAGAGAACGGCAAGCGTTGCGAGCAAAGCATGCCTTGCTGGAGCGGTTGGCATTGGTGCTAACTGGGCAACTTCCTACCCAGACGGCGATCAGCGATTATGTCAGTGGCAAAAAAGACCTGCTGGCAAGCGCTCGCGTCATGCGTGATTCAGAACTGTTTGAAGAACGCCTCTCCTACTACTACCAAGAGGTGTTGAAAATTATTCAGCCACTTGACTTCCTCAATATCTACACCTTTCCGCTCTACATAGAGGTAGACGAATTCCACTCCCCTCATAAGCGGAACAGCCGTTTGCGTGCTGACCAACAGTTGCTGGGTGGTGAATATCAAGTCTTCAAAGACACTGAAACTGGCGACCATGCCACTATCATGCGCTACCTTGAACGGTTAGCAAACCCACGTAAGTTTGATCGCGAGAAGCGCAATAAGATAAGCCTACATCTCCAATACGATATAAATGACGAGCATTACTTCATGAGTTTGTTTCGCGGCAACGCAGCAGCACTCACCAAAGTGTTGAGCAGTAAAGCCGAGTATAAACCACTGCTCGACACCTTACGCTCGGCGCATCACTGTCGAGGACTTGAGATTGATGTCATTCCCTACTGGGGCGACAAACCAGTCAAGGCTTGCCCAAGCACCGTCGATGAGCAATACTGTGGTGCGCGTTTACAAGACTGCTTCCCTTACCCAACCACTAACACCAACAAAGACCCCAACAATACCTACCGCAGCAAGGTCGCTGCTGCCCTGACCCTTGAACCAAGTCGTATGATTGCCAAGACCGTGCGTGAGGAAAAAAAATTCAGCACCATCGTTACGACTAGCAAAGGTCTAGTGAATGGCTACTTGCTCCACTATTTGAAAAATTTTGACCCGATATTCAGCAAAAAATATATGCGCCATCGGATTTATATTGATAACGAGATGACGGCCGAAAACAGAGTTGTCTTTACCATCAAACCTAACGATTATCCTAATATCGCCAATGCCTTGCCAGCCGTCAAACTAACCGACGAAAAATACTACTGGGTTGAACGCGGCGGCAACCATCATGCTGGGATTCTAACGACGTTTGCTTTTCATCGTGCTACTAACGGCCGACGAGCCAAAGCAAACAAGGCGAGATCGGCGCTACTATGCCGTGATTTCGCTGACCCGCCAAATGCGGTCGCCGATGCGCAAGATACCCGCCCGCTAGACCAACGCGCCTACTGTAAAGACTGTCATCAATTTTTAGAACCACTCGCCAAGTTCTTCTATCGTTATCCCGACACAGGCAACGACAGCAATTACTTTTACGACCATACATTAGTTCAACAAACCTCCTCTTATGTTGATGTAAATTGCCAAGCTGACTGCGCCAAGACAGGCGATGGTGTGCAGGGCTTTGCTGAAATCATCGTCAATCACAAGCAGGATAATTCTTTCAAAGTCTGTGCGATCAAGCGCGCATTTGAATTTATTTTGCGTAAGTCAATGACACAAGAGCAGGAGGACAGTTTGTTGCCGACCTACTTAAAAATATACGATGACAACCAAGAAAACCTCTGGAAAGTGATGGAAGCAGTGATAAATTCTGACATGTTCAAGGCTAGTGTTTATGAACGCTTTTACTAAACAGTGCCACCAAGCGCTCGTTGCTATCGCACTTTTAGCTACCCTTGCTACCTGTAGCGGCGGCGATGAAGCCAACAAAGTAAAGAACGAGATTAGCGCTAGTTATCAGGGGCTATTCAAGAATCAAGCAATCGTCCTTGATGCGAAAGCTTTAACCCAGTTGTATCAACGCTTCTTCACCATCAGCGATGCCGATGTGTTCACCGCGGCTGAAAAAAAATCGCTAGGTGTAATCTCTTACGATAACGTTGACCCGCTTCTTCAACGCGGCTTTCACTTGCGCGACACCGACCAAGCTTACATCAAAACCTTGCGGGTAAAGTTATTAGAACTGTGCACCGCCCTTGTCGCTAGCGAGCTGGGCAAAGTCCGCTCTGACCCCAGCGCCGATAGCAAGTTCCATCATTTGGTGTTTCACGACGATGTTCCTACCGTCGCCCATGTTACGCACTCAATGCGCTTGATGTTCAATATGCCTGCTGCGCTAACGCACATTGATGGCGCAAATGAGTATACGGAGCTATTCGCACGTAATGTCAACGCCGCGAGCGACCGTGCACAAGCATTGAACGATAACTATGTGCTGTTATGTATGGCGATTGGGCAAGATGCGAGGGCTTACTTGCGATGAAACTATCAAGACAAGATTTTCTCAAACTGTTACAGCAATGCGCTGTTGCTCTGCCAGCCGCCAGCCTGTTGCGTCCGCAAGCCTACAGCAGTAGTAATAAACACGATAAATTTCTACTCTACATTCACTTTGGTTCAGCTGATGGTTTGACGACAGGCATGATTCAACCTCAAGAAGTCGTCGTTGACGGGGCAAGTGCTAATTTTTCCCAAGTCGGTAAATGGCCGCAAGGCTTATTTTGGGAAAATAATACGATTTTGGAAAGCTCTAAATACTTCGGCACAGCTAAAGGCGGACAGTCGATCAATCCAAATGTCAATCTTCACTATAAAGACGGCAAGCTAATCTTCAACGAGTATTCTAAAGTTTTACAGCCGATCAAAGACCATCTTTGTATGGCAGTTGGTAATGCTCGTTCTCTTGCGCACCAAGATGCTGCGAGTTTCCAAATAACGGGCAATCGCTTTGGTAGCGATAGCGGCACCTGGGTAGCTAAATTAGCGCAAGCTACCAGTGCTAGTGGCAGTGCTAATGTTGTCTTTTCACCGAAGATCGGTTCACAAGCTTCCGTGTATACGCAAATCTTTAGCTCCAAAGGTGCGGCAAACGATAAGGTTGCTCTCATCAGTGCCGACAGCCTTGATGAGATTGCCGCCGTGCTCAGTGATGCTGAAGGTATCCCCGCTGCCGATGGCGACGCACTTCGGTATTGGGACATCCTCAAGAAGTTGAACAGCAGTGGGGGAAGATACCAGTCTACCCGCCAAAGCGCTAACTTTTACATAGATAACCTGCTTACTGGTGCGGACGAGTTTGCTGCCACTAGTTCAATGCGACGTGAGATAGAAGCAAGCATCAACATGGACAAGTGTAAGGAACTTCTGACCGCCAGTTCACTGCCGAATGGCAAGGTGTGCGATATTCCATCATACATTTACACTAACAATACGGCGCTGGCGATGCTCAAGGATTTGCAGCTGGCGGCTGGTCTCGCGATAAGCAAAAAAGCAAAGGGCATGCTGATGAGTTTTGGTGAACATGATGCACATGGGGGTGGGTCGTCGATCAATGTGCCTAGACATGCGAGTGTCCTGTATGCTGGTGTCCGCCTGCTCTGGGAACTGATAAAGAGCCATAATCTTCAAGATAAGGTGATGATTATCATTTCACATGACTTTACTCGCACCGCTTACAACGGCAGGGAGAACGCCAGCAATCCGCACAGCATAACCTATCGCACGCCAAGTGGTTTACAACAGATGCAGCTTTATCCACATGGCAATGATCATCTACAAGCGATGGCAATGCTGTTTATCAATGCTAACGTCCCTGCTGCTAGTCGTATCGGGGGTATTCACGATAATTACACCGCCTTTGCTTCCGATGATAGCAGTGGGATACCAAACACGGCTGTTGCTCCCTACACATCAAACGATCTCGTTGGCACGATGCTGATGCGTTGTTTTTCTGACTTGTTCAATAATGTTAGTAGTACACGTGAGTTCTTGCCTGATTTTGATCAACCGATTGCTTGGCTGTTGAAATGAACAAAACACTGCTGCTGGTTGGCGGCACTGGCTTTATCGGTAGAGAGTTGGGCAAATACCTCCATGCGGCGGGATACTCGCTGCGTTTGCTGGTGCGGAGCGAGATAAGTGAAGAAAGCTTGAGGTTTCCTGCGCGTCTCTATCGTTGGCATGCTGCGATGCCTGTGCCTGCGGCGGCGATGACTGGGTTGACGGCGGCAATCAACCTCGCGGGTGCACCTATTGCGGCACGGCGTTGGACAGCTAAACAGAAGCAACTGATTATCGCTTCGCGGGTTTTGACCACTAGAGCATTGGTTGCGGCTTCACCTCCACTGTTGATTCAAGCATCGGCAAGTGGTTTTTATGGCGATACAGGCGCAGCCGCGGCTGATGAAAAGCAGGCAGCGGGATCAGGCTTCCTTGCCGATACCGCTAAAGCTTGGGAAGCCGAAGCGCAGGGTGCAAAGCAAGTTGCGATCATGCGTTTCGGTATGGTGCTTGGCAAGGGAGGTGGTGCGTTCCCGCAACTTGCTCGTATCTATCGCTGCGGGTTAGGAGCAGTTATCGGAACAGGCAAGCAGTATGTCAGCTGGATACATGTGGAGGATGTCTGTGCCTATGTGTTGCGTTGTCTTCAAGATCGCACTATGCGCGGTGTCTATAACCTCGTCGCCCCGCAAGCATTGACCTACCGTGAGTTTCACCAAGCTTTCGCACGTCATGCCCCTTTCGCTTTACCGCTACCAGCAGTGCCAGCCGTCGTGTTGCGTTTATTTTGGGGCGATAAGAGCGAACTCCTACTCGCTAGCCAACACCTAACACCCGCACGCTTATTGGCTTCGGGGTTCAAGTATCGCTATCCCGATCTCAATTCAGCACTTAAAAATCTGTTGTGAAAATTTATTATATTAGCACAACTAAAATAGCTGTGTGGTCAATAGCCTGTGGTGTTAGCTATCACTCGTATCGCATAAGGGAAATGCCTCTCTGTGCTCGCACTTTTGTTGAATTTTCGCCTTGATACTATCGCAGTTACCTGGAAATTTTGGTTGCATCTTGTCTATTGCTGCAAGCATTGATTGCATTTTTTTAGCAGGGGGTGTAAGGCCAAGGAGTGGGCGTAGGGGGC
>JAPPIL010000158.1 GCA_028877195.1 Pseudomonadota bacterium | reverse complement strand
GGGCCCGCCCACCCCCCCCCCCCCCCCCAAACAAACAAAAAAAGGCAATACTTATTCAACAAACCCACATCTCGCCCCCCCCCCCCAAGGGGGTATGTCCTCCCAAACCCACCTCCTAAAGCGTGGTGGTTATCACACTAACATAAATACTGCGCCGACCAGGCCAAGCAAGATATACAGTGCATAGCGATGGAGACTGCCTGTCATCGCACTACTGCTAGCGCTAGCAATCTTCATCGCTCCACGTCCGAGACCGTTGACGATCGCATCTATCGTCCCCTCGTCGATTATCTTATGGGTAAACTGCGCTAAATAAGCACAAGGTATAACTACCACCTTGTCGTAAAGTTCATCTAGCCAATACTTGTTCAAAGACAAACTATACAAGGGTAAGCGCGGCAACACAGGCAACCCACGCCGATAAAGCAAAAAGGCAAGCAATGCCCCCGCCGCCATAACAGCCACCGACACGAGCATCAAACTAATCTCTAATCCGACATCATGCTCCGCACTTCCTCCCCCCAACACAGGCGCAAGATACTGATGTAAAAGGTTGTGTCCCCCTAAAGCATGTGGCACACCAAGATAACCGACTGTAATGCTCAACAATGCCAACAGGGTTAGCGGCAACCACATTACCGCCCCTGTTTCATGCACCTTACCTTCGTGGCGTGCTGTGCCCATAAACGTCAAACAAAACATGCGCACCATGTAAAACGCGGTAAAGAACGCCGTTGCGATGCCCATTGCCCAGAGCACTGTGTTGCCTTGCGTGAACGTCAGAAACAGCACCTCGTCTTTAGAGAAAAAACCCGCCAGCCCAGGGAAACCGATGATTGCCAACACCCCAATCAACATACATGTCCCTGTGATGCGCATCGACTTGAACAGCCCGCCCATCTTGAACATGTCCTGCTGATGATGAAGGGCGACGATGACACTTCCCGCACCGAGAAACAACAGCGCTTTGAAACAGGCATGCGTAAGCAGATGAAATACACCCGCCCCAAATGCTCCCACCCCACAAGCCATCACCATATAACCGAGTTGACTAACAGTGGAGTAGGCGAGCACTTTCTTGATATCGCGTTGCGTAATAGCAATCGTCGCAGCAAACAACGCAGTAATCGCACCCACTACGGCAACGATATTCATCACCGCAGGCGTAAGTTCATACATAAAATGTAACCGCGTCATCATGAACACACCAGCCGTAACCATCGTCGCGGCGTGAATCAACGCCGATACAGGAGTCGGCCCCGCCATCGCATCAGGCAACCATACATGTAGCGGCAACTGGGCGGATTTGCCACACGCACCGATAAACATACATAAAGTAATCCAATACAATTCTGGTGGCACAGTCTCGGTGTTCGCAAGCAGTTCTTTTAGTTCCACAAACGACACAGTGGCAAAGAGTTTGAAGGTTAGGAATATCGCCAACAAAAACCCCATATCACCGATACGGTTGACGACAAAAGCTTTCATACCCGCTTTGGCATTGTTGGCATCGCTAAACCAATAACCGATCAATAGATAACTACAGAGACCGACTCCCTCCCAGCCGATAAACATTACCAGCATATTCGCACTCAAAATCAACAACAGCATCATGAAGATAAAGAGATTCAAATAACAAAAGAAACGATGCAGATGGCGTTCAGCATGCATGTAGCCACCAGCAAAGACATGAATGACCGTGCCGATACCAGTAACGATCAACAGCATCAGGAGAGATAAACGATCAAAGTAGAGTGCTAACGGAGCATTGAACTCGCCAACTTGTAGCCAGTCAAAAAGTTTCACGGTAACGGGTGCACTTCCCGCCACATTCGTATAAACGATAAGCGCTAGCACAAAACTCACTAAAATCGGCAACACCCCAACGATGTGGACAGTGCGATTGGAAGCACGACGCAACAATAGCCCATTGGTCAGTGCACCTAGTAGAGGCATAAGGACTAGGAGTTGATACAATTTCACCCCCGCAACATGCGATAAAAGTCCGTGTCAATCGTGCCGTAGCGCCGATAAAGAGCAATCACCATCGCTAAACCAACCGCCGCCTCGCATGCCGCAATAGTGATAATAAACAGCACCATCACCTGCCCATCCACCAATCCATGCGCTTTGCTCGCAGCAACGAAAATCAAGTTGACCGAGTTGAGTAGCAGTTCAATAGACATCATGATAACGATCAGATTGCGCCGCAAGGTTATGCCAATTACCCCACAGACAAACATAATCAATGCCAATGCATAGTAGTGGTCTGGACTCATGGTGCGGCTCGCTTTTTAGTGATAACGATACTGGCAACCATCGCTAGTAAAATCAAAAACGAAGCAAGCTCAAATGCCCACAAATGCTCAACGAACAGAAGTTTGCCCACCGCTTCGGTGTTGCTACCCCCTGCTGATTCGACAGGTAGCGGCGACAAATACTGTGCGATAACACGATACAACATGTATAAGAAGGCAACCATGACCATCGTGATGAGAAGACCATCAAGTGCTTTGATGCGTGGCTTGCTGCGCACCCGCGGCACATTCAACATCATGATGACAAACAAAAACAACACCAGTATCGCTCCCGCATAGACGAGCACTTGGATAACTGCGACAAAATTTGCGTTGAGCGACGCGTAAACACAAGCGAGCAAAAATAAATCAAGCACCAAGAATAGCGCACTGATAACTGGAGTGCGGGCTGCAACCACCATGATCGAAGAGAAGGTAATCAACGCGGCAAGGGTATAAAAAACTAGCGGTGCTGAATCCATCATCAGTAACTACCGAGTATCACGCTGGTTAGCAGGATATTAAACAGTCCCAAAGGTAGAAGGAACTTCCACCCTAAAGCCATCAAACGGTCATAACGGAAGCGTGGCAATGTCCAGCGCACCCAAACATAAAGCCACATGAAAAACGCTGCCTTCAACAGCAGTGCGCCAAACCCAAGCAGTGCTGCCACTGCGGTGCCAAACGTTGCGAGCAGCCACGCATGCGAGATAAATGGTATTTGCCAACCGCCGAAAAACAGCGTTGCCGCCAAGCAGGACAGCACAAACATTACCACATACTCGGAGAGAAAAAACGCCGCAAACTTTGTCGAACCATATTCAGTGTGAAAACCCGCTACCAACTCTGCTTCGCCTTCAGCCATGTCAAACGGCGCACGGTTTGTTTCTGCGAACATACAGACGAGAAAAATCACAAACGACAGCGGCGCTTTGACAACACCCCAAACTTGCTCCTGCGCCGCAACGATGCTGTTCAAATCAAATGTGCCGTAAATCAACACGATTGGGATGAGTGATAAACCAAGCGGGATTTCATAGCTAATCATCTGTGCTGAAGCTCGCAACGACCCCAACAACGAATACTTGCTATTAGATGCCCAGCCCGCCACGGCGACGCTGTAGACACCAAGACTTGAGAAGGCGAGGATAAACAAGAACCCCACATCCAGTTGGGTCAGCGATAAGGGTATCGTCATACCATTAGCAAGAGTGATAGTTTGCCCGAATGGGATGACTGCCACAATCACAAAAGCAGGGATAACCCCAAGTAAAGGCGCGAGTTGAAACAGGGCTTTATGTGCACCAGCAGGTGCGATCTCTTCTTTGAAGATAAGCTTAATCGCATCGGCAAGGCTCTGTAGCAGTCCCCACAAGCGCCATTTAAACAGCCCGACCCGATTCGGCCCCCGCCGCCTCTGCATGAGGGCGGGTGCACGCCGCTCCAACCAAATCATCAAGGGTGGTATTTGTAGTAACAATACGAGTAGAAAGACGACCTTCGCAATGACAATCGCCAGTGCGAGCAGGTTATGGTCATGTAAAAAATTTAATCCCACTCTAATGCCCTTGCCTTCAGCACATAGACATAACCACAAAGAAGCACGACAAGAAAGATAAACACTTCAACGATGCCAAACCAACCGAGTTGCGAAAATATCTTCGCCCATAAGAATAGGAACACGGTCTCTATATCAAACAGGATGAATAACAGGGCGGTAACGTAGTATTTGACGCTCATGTTTTCACGCACGCCAGATTTGGAAACGTCCGTTGGCACACCGCATTCGTATGACTCGTATTTGACTTTAGATGGGCGGCGTGGCCCCGCAAAACGCGACAAAACGTTGAGCAGAAAACCCACCGCTGCAGCAACAAGCATCAATATAAGTATTGGCAAGTAAGGGTTTGATAAGCTTTGTTGAATAACTAAACCTCCAGCTAGCGCGTGGCTGTGTTGGCAAACAAGAGGGAGAGATTATAGCTTAAATTTTAAGAGAGGCAAAGTGAAGTCGCCATCAACATCTTTTCAGGTGATATAAGACATGTTGAGGCTGTTATTCTCCTCACCTCGACTTTTTGCATAACTCAAAACATCGCCTTAATCCTATCGCATACCATTTCGGCGTTGGGTTTGGAGTAGTAGTTGCCATCTGTCCCGTAAGGGGGGCGATGGTCGGCAGCGGTAATCGTAATCGGTTGGGCATCAAGCCATTCGTAGCCCCGTTGTTTTTCTAGCACCTGTTGCATCATAAACCCAGTTGCCCCACCTTGCGCATCTTCGTCGAGGAAAGCGATAGCATTTGTTTTTTGTAAAGACTTAACCACCTCGCCATCCCGATCAAACGGCAGCAAGCACTGGGCATCGATCAGCTCTACATCGATGCCGAGTTGCGCTAGGCGTTGGCAAGCTTCAACCGCTACCCGCACGCAAGCACCGTAAGTGAGGAGAGTTAAGTCGTTGCCTTGCCGCAACACTTCAACCTTGCCAAGCGGGACGGTGAATTGGCGGTAATTATCAGGTAACTTTTCTTTGCGACGGTAGCCATTCAGCACTTCAATGACGATGGCAGGGTCGCTGCCTTGCGCCAAGGTGTTATACATTCCCAGTGCCTGCACCATGTTGCGAGGAACACAGACATGCACGCCACGTATGGCATTGATGACCATGCCAAGCATTGAACCTGAATGCCATATTCCTTCAAGACGATGACCTTTGGTGCGAATGATGACTGGTGCAAGTTGCTGCCCCGCCGTGCGATAATGCAGGCTTGCCAAGTCATCCGACAGAATTTGCAAACAGTAGAGTAGATAGTCGAGATACTGAATATCGACGATGGGGCGAAGACCGCGCAAAGCCGCACCGATGCCTTGCCCCAATATCGTTGCTTCACGGATGCCAGTGTCGGTAACTCGCAATGCGCCAAACTGTTCCTGTAGTCCTTGAAAACAAAGGTTCACCCCACCGAGAGCGCCGATGTCTTCACCGATGGCAAAGAAACGTTGGTCGGTAGCAAAAAGATTTTCCATACATTTAAGGATTACCAGTCGCCCCTCGATGACCTCGCTCGTTTGCGAGTAAACAGGTTTGATTTCAGGCACAAGGAGCGCAGAACTGCTGGTTTCATTATACAAGTGTGAACCATACGTCGTATGCAGCGTGCGGTTATGCTGATGATAGAAGTCCTGAAGGCGTTGAACTTTGACACCAGTGTTGATTAGTCGCTGCAACGATGCCGATAACTCACTGTAGAGGTTGTATTGTGGCAGCCGCTCAAGTTCTGTCGTTAGCAGGTGGGTATCGCAATCAGGTTGCTTGCGGAGATCGGTGTATAAGTCGGCTACTTGCTGGCGTTGTTTAGCAAAGCGAGCAGTAATGTTTTGCCAAGCGCTGCGCCGTTCATCCTGCACATGCGCTAAAGCTTGGTTCTCTAGCTCGGCAAGTTCTGTCGTGCTAGCGATGTTTTGTTCCAGTATCCAACTGCGAAAATGGGTGAGACCATCCATCTCGGTTTCAAAGCGCAGTCGCTCTTGTGATTTGTAGCGTTCATGGCTACCGCTGGTTGAATGACCTTGTGGTTGTGTCAATTCACAGACATGTAGGAGAGCTGGTTGATGGTCGGCACGCAATGTCGGCATAATGTCCGCCAAAGCAGAGTAAACTTCCTCATAATTCCACCCCCGCACCCGCTGGATGCGCACACCTGCGGGCGAGCCTTGAAAACCAGCCAATGCTTGGGAGATTGAATGCCTACAGGTTTGAAACTCCGTCGGTACCGAGATGCCAAAGCTATCATCCCAGACGATGGTCAGCAGTGGAACTTGCAGCACTCCCGCGGCATTAAGCGTTTCCCAAAAAATTCCTTCGCTGGTGCTGGCATCACCGATAGTTGCAACTGCCACTTCGTTGCCTTGCGCAGAGAAGCGAGGGTCATCAGAGTCAAGGCTGCGGTAGAGCTTGGAAGCATAGGCAAGCCCTAGAGCACGCGGCATCTGTGCTGCGACAGGCGACAAGTCGGCTGCCGAGTTGAAGTTATGCAGCTGTGCTAGGGGTTCGCCTTGCGCATCGTGGGTGGGAGTCGCAAAATGGCAGACCATTTGCCGACCAGCTGATGATGGTTCGTTGTTGATGTCGGTGTCAGCATATAGTTGGGCAAACAGTTGTCGCACGGAAGTCAAACCGAGTGCCATCATCAATGTTTGGTCGCGGTAATAGCCTGAACGCCAATCACCATGCTTAAAAAAATGCGCTAACGCGACTTGTGCTACTTCTTTGCCATCACCGAAGATGCCAAACTTTGCCTTGCCATTCAAAACATCTTGACGCGCCAACTGACTGACAGTGCGACTGACGACGGCCAAGCGATAATCCGCCACGATCGCGGCATTAGAGATTGAATCTATTACGGACAGAATATTTCCTTGTTGTTTAGCTATTGGTGGCAGCCTTGCAAATCAGCTGATGTGTATACGACTGCACAGAAGTGTAATCATAGGGAAATTTGCTGATAAGCGCAATGGATGAGCTTGGATGGGAGTTTATCTGGTCTTTGTTGTGTAACCCTGCTCTCCCGACTTTGTTGCATGAGTAACGCCTTCTCGCATGGAGAGAGATGATGGCAAGTATCACCGCGCTACTTTTCTCTTCTAGCTAATGGATACCGATATGCGGTTTGATCGGGTTTAGAGCATTCTTAATAAGACTGTCGTTCATATTTTGGTATTGCACACCTTGCATGAATGCTTTTAGTTCGTCGAAAGAGAGTATCCCTCGCGCATTTAACACCTCTGCTA
>JAPPIL010000263.1 GCA_028877195.1 Pseudomonadota bacterium | reverse complement strand
GTCTTACGACTATACAAATGCTGTATAAGAACATGCTTTGCTTGTCCGCAAGACAAGTGCTGGTATTTATCAGAATCAGGAAAAATTATTTTCGCTTCGAGCGCTCGTGAGAACGAAAAAATTTGTTCCTGATTCAAACCAGCATATGTTTGTGAACAAGAAGGGGAGGAGCGCGAGGAGGGCAACACCATCCTCGCATAAAAAATAGGCATTACTTATGCAACAAAGCCGCTCGCTCCGCCAAAACTATAAAACCATTCTAACCGCTCTACGCCAAGCGGCTAGGCGTTGCTCACGCTCTTGTGCATCCATTTGCGGAATAAAGGTCTGGTCGTGCGTATAAAGCTTTTGTAATTCACTGGTATCTCGCCAGATACCAACGCCAAGACCAGCGAGGTAGGCAACTCCTAAAGCAGTGATGTCTGTAGCGGCTGGGCGTTCAATCTTGAGGTTGAGGATGTCGGCTTGAAACTGTAGCAAGAAATTATTTTTGCTTGCACCGCCATCAACGCGCAAACTATTGAGTTGGAGGTGCATTGCGAGCAAGACCTCTGCACTTTGCCAAGCAATTGCCTCTAGAGTAGCACGAACTATGTGGGCAGGTTTAGTGTGAGCTGTCAAACCAACTATCGCACCTTGAGCCTTTGCATTCCAGAAGGGAGCACCTAAACCAGCAAAGGCAGGCACAACATGCACCCCTGCCGTATCCGCTACTGTTTGGCTGATAGTTTCACTTGCAGCGGCAGATGTGATGCATTGTAAATTATCACGCAACCACTGCACTGCTGAACCTGCGCTGAAAACACTGCCTTCAACGGCATACTGTGGTGTTGCGGTGAGATTACAGGCAAGGGTGGTGATTAACCCTTCTGCTGGTGGCGGACGCTGGTCGCCTGCATGCGACATCAAAAAGCTTCCAGTGCCATAGGTGTTC
The DNA here is from genome assembly GCA_028877195.1 of Pseudomonadota bacterium. Taxonomy (GTDB): domain Bacteria; phylum Bdellovibrionota_B; class Oligoflexia; order Oligoflexales; family JAPPIL01; genus JAPPIL01. The sequence continues at coordinate 6,159 of JAPPIL010000263.1, read as the reverse complement.
TTTGCTGTGCCTTTAGTAAAACACATGTGCCCAAACAGCGATGCCTGCTGGTCGCCAGCAATGCCTGTAATCGGAATACCCTCAAGGTGGCGTGGGGTTGCCGTGCCAAACATAGACGCAGACGGCTGCACAGTCGGTAACATACAAGCAGGAATATGGAATAGCTTTAGCAATTCTGTATCCCATTCCAAACTGTTGATATTGAAAAGCATTGTCCGAGACGCATTGGTGTAATCGGTTTTATGCTCGCCTGTCATTTTCCATAACAGCCAGCTATCGACCGTGCCAAACAACAGCTGTCCCCTCTCCGCTTGCGGACGGATGCCTTTTTGTTTGAGCAGCCATTCTAGTTTGCTAGCTGAAAAGTAAGCATTGAGTATCAAACCAGTCTTTTGCTGAATGCTTGGCAAGTAGCCTTTTGCTTGGAGCTTGGCGCAACGACTGGCAGTGCGGCGACATTGCCAACTAATTCCAGGTGCGACTGGTTTACCTGAATTCGCATCCCAAACTATCACTGACTCACGCTGATTGGTAAGTGCGATTGCCTGCACCCGTCGCTGCTGGATAACTTGCTGGCTAACTGTAAGTGCCGTTTGCCACAGTTGTTCCGCATCAAATTCCACATAACCAGGTTGTGGAGAATGGCATGGTAACTCGACGCTTTGCTGGGTAATTACTTTGCCACGATGATCAACGAGCAACGCAGTAGTGCAGGTCGTGCCTTGATCAATCGCTAATACCGTTGCCATCCTAAATGTCAGCTTTGTTCATGCATGAATTTAGGCAAGTGAAAACAACTGCTCATCAGTTGCGGGGTAAGATAGCGCAAACCATCGTTGATGTTAGCGATGCGGTCAGTTGCGATGTTGGCTGGGTTTATTTCGGCTTGACTCGCCAGTGTCCATGTCCAAAAAGAAAGTAAATATGTTGGCACTGTCGCAGTGTAAACCTGCGTGTGCGGGAAGGTGGCTGCAATATTGCTGCGAATACGATTCAAAATATGTGCGTAGCTCCACGCTGACTGGGTTTGAGCAGCCATTATCCCATCGCTGGTAAGGACATTGCTCACCGCTTGATAGAACTCCTGATGAAAGAGCACCAGACCTGGCCCCGTAGCACTTGACGGTGAGTATGAGTCAGTAGAGTCAACTATCACTATATCGTAAGACGCAGCAGGCAAATCACGCACATATTTTGCACCATCAGCAAGACTAACTCAACTCTAGGGTCTGATAACCCAGCCGTTAAACTTGGGAAGTGTTTGCGACTGACTGCCACCACCTCCTCGTCTATTTCACATAAGGTTATCTTGTCCAAACAGTCATACTTGGTCAGCTCGGTTAAAATTCCGCAATCGCCACCGCCGACAACCAACGCCGAGCGAGGATTCTTGTGCAAACAGGTCGGGATATGGGTCATCATCTCACGATAAATAAATTCATCACGCTCGGTAATCATGATAACTTCGTCAAGCAACAGAACTTTGCCAAACAAAGTAGAGTTGACGATTTTTATTTTTTGAAACGGTGATTGCCGCTCGTCTAATACCGCATCAATAGCAAGACAGAAGCGCACCCTCTCTTCGGAATCACATACCCATTGTGTCATTTTCGACCTCCCTTCTCTTGGTTGCGCACATATTCGACAAACGCGGCGCGATCATCAAGAATGTGTTTGTCCGAGCGACTGCCCTTCCCATAACTCTTGCGCCCGCCGCCGCGGGATTCATAGCGGTTGCTACCTTTATAGGAGTGGGAAGGCGCAGACCGCATCGCCGTCTTGCGTTCCATAATTTCCCAAGCTCGCAACACCAGCCCCTCGGCGATCAATTCACCTAATAGCTCCTGCACAGATACACACTCATCCGCAGCCTTTTTTTTGATTTTGCGGTGCAGCGACTGTGAAACACGCAATTGCAAAACATGTTCTTGGTCTTCTGGCGTGTCGCTAGCGCTACGACTATCATTGCTATCGTTCTCGTCAAGCTGGTCATCAGTGGCAATACGGTTATGCTGGTCAGCGTCAGTTTCATTCACAGTAATCACATCATCTCCTATTTCACATGGTGTTTGAATTGTTCTTTATATGTAAAAATGTAAGTGCAAGCGTCTGAAAGTGTAAGCACCAGTGTGGCATCGCAACAGTCATGCGCCGTGCCCTTTTTGCCCCCTTGCACACGCGGGCAGGCGGTCAATTGCTGTCAAATACCTGTAGTGCTTTTATTGCTTCTGTTCTGTTCCAGACAGAGGGATTTTCAATCATAAATGAAATAATTCTTGGGCGCAATTGCTTTTCAAAGACACTCGCCTGCATATATTTTTTGATACCTAACACCGATTCTTTTTCATCAATCGCAAGTGAATCTATGTATTGTTGCTCTAGTTGGAGATATTCTTTTCTTGAGCGGGTTTTTATTTTGCTTAATTCAATCCCTGCTATTTTCTTCAACCGTGTTTGGGTAGGAAGCATGGCGATGGGACGCACCTCTGTGGTTGTTGGAGCTGCGGACAGGGCGGCAGATGCAGTGGGTACTGCTGTATTTATTAAGCAAGCATTGGGCAAGGCAAGCATCTTACCGAGCTGCGGCTGTTGCTGTAAGCAGTCGCTAAAGTCCACATACTTTTGCCGCAAGGAGTTGCTTGCAGTGGTAATTTGGTAGAGTTCATTGCCTAGGAGAGCATCGGGTAAGGGACAGTTTGGTAAATGCCGACGTAATGCCCAATCAAAGAATAGAGCAAGGTTGATGAGTGGGGCAGTGGGCGACAACATGATTGCGTGTTCGACATGTTCGCCTTCCTCTTCGCAAATAGAAGCAAACTCTCGGCACAGTGATTGCGCACCAGCACTAGTTGGTGCAAGTTTGGCAACGATGGCTTGTGCAACACCTGGTAGCAGGCTTTTTGCATAATGACGACATACATCGCGGCGATACTCGTTATGTAGAGCTTGGCGCTCACTGCTGCGCCGCGGCGACCAGTCCAACTTACTAGTCAAGGTTGGTGGTGGGGAGGCAAGGTGGCCGTGTTCAACCAATTTACGACCTAAACTATGAAGGCACTTAGCATGCGCAACACCGTGTGCGAGCATCGTCGCATCAAGATGATGGTCTTGTGCAATTGCCTCTAGATAAAGATAAAACATTTGCTCATCGCCACGAGCATCAAGCCACAGCGGTTTCCAGACATGCAACGGTGGATGCGCCATTATCTTTGCAAGTTGCGGGGTGTGCGGGTGCTGCGTGCTGCGCAGCCATTCGCGGTAGGGTTCATAGAAGCCAAGCAATAGTTCGACCCCTATGCTACTCGGTGTGATGAGCAGTGAGGTTTCTTGCCATGCTTCGGAGTCGAATAGTGGCGAGCTATTTTCTTGGTCAGCAAAGTAGCGCAGGCTTGGCAGTTTTGCGATGAGGTCGTGATGCGTCGGGGTATTTGGTAGGAGGGAGTATGGTATCGCCAGCGGAGATTGCGTCAGGATTTGCTGTTGAATGTGATTGTTAAGGCGCAGGAGTAATTTGGCTTGGGTGTGGTTGAATCGCGGCAGAAAGCTCGTTGCTTTGATATGCAGAGAAGGTGTTCTTGGTTTATCATTGTGAAAGCTGCTACTGCACAGAGCAAGCGACCAGTCAGTAACAAACATAGATGTGGTTAGGGTTAGCATGATTTATAGCAAATGATAGGAGAGACCGACCCCACCTTGCAAGCCTTGACGCAAAAATCCTTGCAGACCACGCTCAATAAGAATGCGTGAACCAACTATACCGATATGTGCGTGCATAGCTGTGGTTAGCGACAGATAATGCTCAATCTTGATATTTACTCTCGCACTTTCAATTATTACCCCCTTCTCATTTATCAGTGGCGCAGGAAGGTCGTGGATATAGTCAAGGTGCGCTTCAATGACGGCAAGAGCTTGCCACTCTGGGTTTAGATGCCAGACTAAACCTGTCGTGATACTTGGCAATGAAATAACATAAAAACCGTGATAGACATTGTAGGCAGTGCCAAACGATGAACCGACCAGATAGCCAAGGCTTTTGTGCAATTGTAAATGAAAACGAAACTGGGCACGTGAGGCTAAAGTCAATGTGCTGATGTATAGCTTATCCTCAAAAAACCAGTTGCTGCCCTGTAACTCAACGCTGACAGCGAAATGCTTGTCTTTTCTAAAGCCATAGATGTGTTTGGCTGCCGTATCCTGCCAAGCAAAAGCTGCGGCGCTAAACAAACTGACAGTCAGCAAGCATGACCACAATAATGCGAGTTTTAGGTTTTCCATATACTTCATGATGCGGCGGTGCGTTGATAGAAAGTGTATCCGAAAGAATATCGCAATTACTACCCCACTTTAAAATTTTATACATCGGCAAGCTGATAAACTCCGATGTCCTTCGCTGCTAGCCAAGATACAAGTGTCAAAGCGCCTTTTGCAAACAAACGCCGATCTCGTGCCCGATGGGTAAAATGTAACTCTTCGTCCATACCAAAGAAAGAGACTGTATGTTCACCGCTGACATCACCGCCGCGCACTGCGTGTAAACCAATCTCGCCCATCTGACGTTGGGCATTGCGACCAGAGCTGGTCTTGGTATCATGGTCGGCAAGCTGGGCTGCGAGGTGTTTTGCCGTGCCGCTCGGAGCATCACGTTTGTGGCGATTATGGGTTTCTACTATTTCAATGTCAAAATCAGACGTTGCTAATAGTTTCTTCGCTGCCAGAACGCTTTTCAACAGCACCGCAATTCCAACGCTGGTGTTAGGAGCAAACAATAGCCGCATTCGTAAGCTTGCCGCCGCTTGCCGCCAAGCATCGTGGTTATCTAGACCAGTAGTTGCAATGAGCACGGTCTTGTCTTGCGCTTGTTCGGCCACTAAACGCCGTAATAGACTGGCGTTACCAGTGCATGTTGAAAAATCTATGAAGGCATCGGCAGAAGTTAGCTGTGTCTTGAGATCAAGTGGGTTGCCTTGTGCATCAACGTCGCCAGTTGAAGTCGAACCGCCACGACAACAGAACTCTTCATCAGCATGCAAGCATCGCACCAATGCTTGCCCCATGCGGCCACTGATACCGTATATCCAGACCGAAGTCATAGACGCGCCACAGTTGCATCATACACTTTTTGTAATCTTTCTTTCGTCTCGGTTTGCACCGCTACCAGTGGCATGCGCAAGATGTCTTGACATTTGCCAACATGTGCGAGCAAAGCTTTTATAGGTGCGGGGTTTGCTTCCCAAAACAACGCTTGCATTAACGGCAATAGTCGCTGGTGTAAACCCAACGCCATATCGTTATCACCCTTTAGGTAAGCAAGATACATGGAATTTAGCGCTGCGGGGAGAACATTGCTCAACACGCTTATGCAACCTTTGCCGCCTGCTGCTAAACTTGGTAAAAAACTCAAGTCGTCGCCGCTCAAAATTTGTGTTGAGGGTAAAGCTAAAACCAACTCGCTATAAAAAGCCATATCGCTACCAGCCTCCTTGATAGCCGTAATTTGCGGGATGGTTGCCAACTCTTGAAATTGTTTGATGGTTAAACTCTGTCCCGTGCGTGCTGGTATATGATACAGACATAGCGGTGCGGCACTTGCATCGGCAAGCGCTTGATAATGAGCCATCAGACCCGCAGTGCTCGGCTTGATGTAAGGCGGGGTTGTAATCAACAAGCTATCAGCGCCGCTATCCACTGCAAGTTTAGCGAATTCAACCGTTTGATAAGTGCTGAGCGTGCCTGTGCCACACATTATCTTTAGCTGTGGTTTGCCATGACTGACTACCCGTCGCAATACTGTGAGCTTCTCCTGCACGGTCAAGGTCATGCCTTCACCTGTGCTGCCGAGCACGACGATACCTTCAATGCCAGATTGTTTTTGCATCGCTAGCAACGCATCAAGTGCTGCGACATCAATCTCGCCTGTCGCAGTTAACGGGGTTATCAGTGCAGTCCATACGCCCTTCATGCTGCTATTCTCCTGTCAAATTGTTGATCGATAGTGGTGCTGGGTCATATCGTTTTCATTACCATTAGCTGATTGCGGGCAGCAAGTCGATAGTTGGCTGCTTTTATACGCGGGGTATATGATGTGCCAAAGGGCACATGCGCAGGGCTTTGTTGCATAAGTAATGCCTATTTTTTTATAGGGGGGGGGGGGGGCCGGGG
>JAPPIL010000143.1 GCA_028877195.1 Pseudomonadota bacterium | reverse complement strand
CAAGAGGGGGAGAGCACGAGAGGGGGAACTCAAGTGAAATGAGGCAAAGACCAAGCTTGCTTGGTCTTTCCGAATGAGCGCAGAGTCTGTTGCTCGTAGAGCGACTAACGCCTCCTCGCATAATAAAAGGAGAGATGTTACTTATGCAACAAAGCCCCGTGCACCCCCTCCTATACCGCTTGCTAAACACGCTATAAACCCTAGCTACACCTCTCTCATACTTTGGGCGACATGTGGCAAGATACCGCCGCGCAAAAAGTAAGCCAATTCATTATCGGTATCTATCCGACTGCGCAACATTACAGTCGTTGTGCGATTGTCAGCATTAGTATAAGTGCAGGCGACCTCGCAGTTTGGTGTTAGTTCATCGGCTTGGAGGTTGAACAGTTCATCGCCTTGACACTTAGCAAGTGCCCCTGTGTGGTCTTCCAGCGGTAGCACCCCCATGCCAATTAGGTTAGAACGATGGATGCGTTCAATAGACTCACAGATAACCGCCTTCACTCCCAATAATAGCGTGCCTTTAGCCGCCCAATCACGCGACGAGCCACTGCCATAGTTCTTGCCAGCAAGAACCAGTAACGGAATCTGCTCGGCTTGATAGCGTTTCGCAGCCTCGTAAACACTCATCTGCTCGCCTGTGGGCAGAAAACGAGTAAAGCCACCTTCAACATTATCAAGCAACAAATTTTTGATCCGAATGTTAGCAAACGTCCCTCTAATCATAACTTCGTGGTTGCCGCGCCGCGCCCCGTAGGAGTTAAATTCTGCTACGGGCACATTACAACTGCGCAGGTAATCTCCCGCGGGGCTATTGCTTTTAATTGCCCCAGCTGGCGATATATGGTCAGTGGTAATGCTGTCGCCAAGCTTCAGCAGTAGCCTCGCAGCGTTGATGGCTAATGCCTTGCTAGTTTTAGGGGCAGCCAACTCAAAGAACGGCGGTTTACGAATATAAGTGCTATTATCTTGCCAATCATACAGCTCGTTATTAGTAGTTTGGATTCGTTGCCAAGCATCAGGGCCACGAAACACATCAGCGTAGCGTGCCTTGAACATCTGCGGTTTGACGCATGCTTTGATAATGCTTGCCACTTCTTCCTTGTGCGGCCAAAGATCGCGCAGGTAAACAGCGTTGCCTTGATTATCTGTGCTGAGAGGTTCGCTGGTCAAATCAATATCTATCCGACCTGCCAGTGCGTATGCTACCACTAGCGGCGGGGAAGCAAGGAAGTTGGCACGCACCTCTTGGTTAATTCGCCCCTCAAAGTTGCGATTGCCAGATAACACCGAGCACACGACTAAATCATCGGCGGTAATGGCTTTGCTAATCTCATCAGCAAGTGCTCCTGAATTGCCGATACAAGTAGTGCAACCATGTCCGACATTTTGAAAACCAAGCTTATCTAAAGCAGTCTGTAAACCCGACTCTTCAAGATAAGAAGAAACAACCTGTGAGCCAGGCGCAAGCGATGTCTTCACCCAGCGTTTCGTGGTGAGACCTTTGGCAACGGCTTTCTGTGCTAGCAGTCCCGCACTAATCATGACATTAGGATTTGAGGTGTTAGTGCAGCTGGTAATCGCACAGATAACTACTGCCCCGTTAGATATAGCAGGCTGCTGTTGTGAAGGGGCTGGTGTTGAGGGGGCTTGCGATGGAAAAGATTTAGCAAAAGCTTGCGGCACTGACCGCAGAGTTATCATATCCTGCGGGCGTTTGGGGCCAGCTATAGCAGGAGCAATTGTTGTCAAATCAACCGTCAGGGTGTCGGTAAATTCAGGTTGATGGTCGCCACGCCACAGGCATTGTGCTTTACAGTAGGCTTCTACTGTTTCCAACTGTTCAGCACTACGACCTGTGAGTTTTAGATATGCTAGTGTTTCATCATCAACTGGAAAAAAACCGCAGGTCGCACCATACTCTGGCGACATGTTGGCAATCGTTGCTCGTTCCGCCAGGGTCAATTCATCAAGCCCGTCGCCAAAAAATTCAACGAACTTGCCGACAACTCCATGTGCACGCAAGACATTGACGATTTTAAGCACCAAGTCCGTAGCGGTTGCGCCTTCGGGCAATTTACCGCGCAATTCTACGCCGCAGACATCAGGCAACATCATTGAAATCGGCTGCTGCAGCATCGCGGCCTCCGCCTCAATGCCACCAACTCCCCAACCAAGCACGCCTAAAGCATTAATCATGGTCGTATGACTGTCCGTGCCAACCACCGTATCTGGGAAAAGCAGATTGCTTTGGTCGTGCCAAACGACTTGAGCAAGGTATTCAAGGTTGACCTGATGGCAAATGCCTGTGCCTGGCGGCACGACGCGCAGGTTAGCAAAGCTTGCTTGTGCCCACTTTAAAAATTTATAGCGCTCGTCGTTGCGCTTAAACTCCAGTGCCATGTTGCGTTCAAAAGCATCGTTAGAACCAAAGTGGTCAACGCTTACCGAGTGGTCAATGACCAAATCTACAGGTGATAACGGGTTAACTTTTGCTGCTTCCCCCGTTTCGGCAAGTTTAGCACGCATCGCCGCTAAATCAGCGATAGCAGGCACGCCAGTAAAATCCTGCATCAACACACGCGTTGGTTGAAAGAATACTTCTGCTGGTGCTGACTTGTTGCGTTGCCAAGTTTGAAACGCTTGGCGACAGTCGTGTTTGTGGCGTGCGATATTTTCCAACAGTATCAGCAGCGAGTAGGGGAGTGCCTTGATGTCCAGTTGCCAAGCATCACCCAACTCTCGCAATGCGAGATAACGATACTCTTGGTTGTGAAGTTGTAGTCTTTTTTTCATTTGCCGCCCCCTGATGCCACTTGTAGGTGTGTAGTCTGCCTGCTGGTTTTGATGCCGAGGCTTATTTTGTCAGTTTTGTTTGCTTGAACTCAACATGCTTGCGCACTTTGGGGTCGTATTTCTTAAGGAGAAGTTTGTCTCCGTCTTTGCGAACTTTTGCGGTATAATAAAAACCAGTTCCAGCAGTTGAAACTAGTTTAACTACTTCACGTTTAGTTGACTTTGCCATGTCGTTAGCTCCCTTTGTTGCTGTTTGTGTTGCTGTTTGTGTTGCTGTTTGTGTTGCTGTTTACCGTTCTGCTGTTGCTACCCCTGTCCTCTCTCTGCTACAGGTTTTACAAGTATATCACGGCAAGGTAAACAACAAACTACAAACATTTCCGCGCCTGACGCTTGTCTTTGAAACAGCGGTGGTGTTTGCAGTTGCCTGCCTGTTTATTCGCTATTTCCAGTTCTTACAGCCGCACATCTTTGGTTACGACGGCTATTACCATATCAAGTATGCTTACTTGCTGCGTACCGAAGGGTTTATTCGGGACTTTCATTGGGCGCAATTCAGCACTTGGAAAGAGTATTTTGCTGATAAGGAGCTATTGTTTCATGTGCTGTTGATACCCTTCACTTATTTTGCTGACTTGCGTGAGGGGGCAAAGTATGCGTCGGTGTTTTTTGCCAGCGGTGTCATAACAAGCTTTGTGCTGTTCTTGCGTCTCAATCAGGTGCGATGGCGCTATTTTTGGACGATACTGTTGCTAGCCAGTGGCAACATCTTTTTCTTCCGACTGCTGTATAACCGTCCGCATCTGCTGGCGATGATTATGGCGATCTGGTTGGTGCATTACCTCATCAACCGTCGCTATCTGTGGTTTGGTCTGCTCACCGTCATTTATATGCAGGCTTATACGGCTTTTCACATGCCGCTGTTGTTTAGCATAGTGGTGGTGTTTGCGCGCTGGTTTCAAACGAAAACTTTTGAAGGTAGACCGCTACTGATTGCGATTTCCTGTTCGTGTGGGTCATTGCTATTATCACCGTATTTCCCCGAAAACATCGTATTGTATTGGCTTCAGAACATTACGCTGGTCTTGATGCGTGCATGGTCAACCGTTCACTTGTCGCAGGGCAGTGAACTGCTGCCGTTGGATACTTCTATCTTTTTGTTCGCACACATGTCGGTGTTGTTGCCGTTTGCGACGGTAATTTATTTAGCAATTGTGAAGCCGCAGCAACCAACAGAGGTCAAGACAGACACAGTGGCGGTGATTGCGATTTCTATTATGTTCTTGGTGATGGTTGCGACTGCTAAACGCATGCTTGAGTACTATGTGCCGTTTACACTGATGGCAAGTGCGCTGTATTTCCGTGATCGCGGTTTGCCTAACCTTGCAGTGCTACGACATCTTCGGGTTTGGGTATGCCTGTTGCCGTCGCTGGCGTTGATTTTGTATTGTGCGGTGAATACCATCGTGTATGTGAAACAAGACATAAACAGAAGCAAGCCCGCAAAATACACCGACAGTGCGAAATATCTGCGCGACCTCACGGCCACAGGCGAAACAATCTACACCTGTGATTGGGACGATGCACCAGAGTTGTTTTTTCACAACCATCACAATCGCTACATGGTGTTCCTAGACCCGCTGTTTTTCTATGCCTATGACAAGGAGATGTGGGAAATCTGGCGCAACAGCAGGCGAGGCGACTATCAGCAGAACACCGCCAAAAAAATCATCGATACTTTCAACACCCGCTACGGGGTCTGTGGCTCGGAGTTCACTGCCATGCGACGGATAATAGAGCGCGACCCGAACTCCACAATTCTTTTTGAAGATGAATTTTCCTACGTCTTTATGCTTGATTACAAGTAATACATTGGTTTATTCACAACAACCATTTACAATTATCTAAATAAGTCAAGAAAACTAGGTATTTCTAATGAAATTGAGGTTTTTACTAATAATAGCATTGTTATCTGCTTGCGGTCATAGTGAACAGTATGAGGTTAGTGCGTTCAAGGACGAGTTCTATAGCTTGTCTTTAGTGGAGAGCGAGGCTGGTTATCGTTTTCAGGTATGTAGTGATGGCAAGTGTATCAATCCGTTTTATCGGCGTGGTGGCGCAGAAGAGGCGGTGTTTGCTGACATTCCAGACGTTAGTGCTTTGAATGCGCAGGGTAAGATGAAGGTCTTTGGTCGGCGAGCACTTGGGTCGGCTGCGGTGGTGGTGATTGCGACACTGGCGATGGTGGTTGTCCCTGTGGCGGCGTATAAGGCTTTGCGGGCAATTCTCACCATTAGCAAGAAGGGGGCGCGTGGTGTTGACACTATGTATGACAAAACGATCAAAAAAATGCATGCGGAAGCGGAGATGAAGGCATTGCGAGATGGCAAACCAGTCCCGACGTTAGCTGAAACCGAAGAGAGTTTGAAGTTTTTACAGAGCAAATGGGCAAAATTTCTGGCGGCTTTTCTCGCAGTGCAGGCAGTTGTCGGCAGTGTTGAATTTGGTGTGGTAGCGATTAAGTCAATTTTAAACTTCACGCGTGATGAGCAGTGGGGTGAAACAGAGTTGCTGGTGGCAAGAAACTTCTCGTTCATGATGTTAGCGAGTGATTTGCCTGTTAGCGATGTTAAGAAAGTGCTGAACGTATTGCGCAAACACCTTAACCTTGTCTTCAGCGATTCTTACGTTGTTATGTTAGCTGATAGCTGAAGTTTTTTGTTTGCGGAGGGCTTTCCGGCTTTGTTGCATAACTAACATCTCTCCTTTTTATCATGCGAAGCTCACGCCTCTCGTATAAAAAAATAGGCATTACTTATGCAACAAAGCCGGGCTTTCCCTCTCGCATAAAAAGTTTCGGCAATCGTTAAGGAGAGCTATCAAGCAATTTCTGTAGCGCTTGCGTGTCTTCATCATCGCTAAACGATGGATTCAGCATCGTCATCGCTACGTAGCCATCATCGACGAGTGAACAGTCGCTGCCTGCGTTGCCATCACTGAGTTTATCGCTGCGATACCAGCCAAGCCAAAAGTAAGGCAAACTACGAGGGTTAGAGGCACGATGAAAACGCCGCTCGTAAGAACGAACCCCAAGTGTCGCGCTGCGATAGCCTTTGATTTGGTCAATGTCAACATTAGGCACATTGATATTCAAAACCTTGCCAACCTTGATATGACTGGCGTAATTAACAACAACATGACGCAATGCCGCCGCCGCGGTCGCAAACTTATAAGGTGGCAAGCCAACGATAGACACAGCAATTGCTGGGATACCATGCAATGCCCCCTCAATCGCAGCCGCTACCGTGCCTGAGTAAATCGTATCCTGCCCCAAGTTGGCACCGTGATTGATGCCACTAACCAATAGCTGCGGTGTCTTGCCCGCCAGTAGCTCGTAAATAGCAAACTTAACGCAATCGGATGGAGTGCCCTGTAGAGCGTAAGTATCAGCTGTAATGCGATGTAAAAGCAACGGCACACTCTTGGTTATCGCACTGCTCATGCCCGACTGTTCCCAACGCGGTGCGACGACGAGCACTTCACCAAACTCGCGCATCACCGCAACAGCCGCAGCAAGCCCGCCTGCGTCAACCCCGTCGTCATTTGAAAGTAAGAACTTACTCACTTATACGGCGGTGCAACGAGATTATCCGCACCGATCAATGTAAATATAGGTTCAGTTAGCGATGTAATCAGTTGATTATGTTCGCCATCAAGATGATGCACATACACTTTAGAACTCAACATCACCTCCATACTACCGTCGCTAAACTTTGTAGTAATAATACCGTGGTAGAAGATATGCTCTGGGTTGCTAAACCCACCCAAGATAACACGCTCGGCATCTGCGTCGCTAATCATAGCTCTTTCCAAGTCAAGCCCTGTAACAAGCACCTGTTTGCCATTATCAGCATGGAAGATGTCCTGCGTGCCGATAACTTGATCGAGCGTTATGTCCCTCTCCACACCACCTTCACCCTCAAAACCATCAGAGAATAGCTCAACTCGGACTCCCTCCCGCCCATCGACGGTCGTAGCTTCAAGTATCGACGCGGCATAACTGTTGCCATCGATGCGCACATGCACATAATCGCCAGCCTCTAGTTCCGCCGCAGTAAACTGGGCAACCACCAAAGGTTTAGAGTCGTGGATCATTTTCTTGTTGCTACAGCTGACTATGCCCAACGAAGTCGTGCAGATGATAAACATCATACCTGCCCCTGCGATAAGTTGTTGAATTTTGTTGTGCTCGCCAGTTCGCAGTTCAGCCGCTCGCGTCCTGCCAGTAAACGGCAGTAGTTTAGATGTTATTTTGTTGATACCTGCGGCAAGCCGACCAGAAGCGCTAGGTGCACGTGCTTCA
>JAPPIL010000217.1 GCA_028877195.1 Pseudomonadota bacterium | reverse complement strand
TCCAGTGGCATAAATATCTATGCGATCACCTGTTATACACTTATCACAATGCTTTTGTGGATAAATTCAGTTATGCAACAAAGTCGGGAACGCCTCCTCGCATACAAACATACAAATAAGGAACGTTGGCTGTTCCCAAACTTTTTGGAAAAAGTTTGATCAAAAACTTTTAAGTAAAGAAGCAAAAAAAACGCCAACAAACAAATAAGGAGAGCAGCAATGAAAGCCTATCTATTCATCGTCTTGTTAGTCGCATGCCAAACAATACCGCAGGATAAGGATTTATATTATCTGCATACGCATAGCACCAAGCTGTCAGAACCACTGATTGCTGGTTTACATGGTGTTAAAGATGCTTTGTTTACCGAGTTAGTGAAACGCCCTGACGATAGCAAGGTCTTGTATAACTTGGCACAGGTGAGCTTCCTGCTTGGTGAGTATAAACGCAGTGCGATGTATTGCCGCAAGATTTTGCGTTTGGATATTGACTTTGACCCTGCGAAGGTGATTTTAGCAAAAATTTTTCTTCAACAGCATAAGCTAGAACTTGCGACTATTCTTACTGACCAACTACAAAACGAAGAGCTGCGCACCAATCTTAAGGCACAGATACATATCGCAGCAGGCAATTACGCACAGGCAATACAGGTGTTGAAAGAAAAAGCGACAAAATATCCCGATGCCACGACCCTGCACATGAACCTTGGACTGCTGTATCTGAAGTTCAAACAATTAAAGCCAGCCGCGGACGCGTTTCAACAGGTCTTACAACATAACCGTGAACATTCAGGGGCATTGCTTCATCTCGCCGCTATCCATGCGCAACGCGGTGAACTCGTCGCCGCACAAACTATTTACCGTCAACTGATGGCCAAGCGGACAAAAGACCCACAATTGCTATTCAATATGCTGGTATTAAGCAAACGTCAGCAGGATTATCAACAAGCTGCGAATTTGCTGGCAAAACATGAGCAATTGCTGACCAGGTACGAACAAGAAGGGCTACATGACCAAGGTAAACAATTCATGCGCATGCTACGTAAACAATTCAACCGCACTACTACCATCGCTAGCGGCAATACGCCTGATTCTGGTTAGCATCTTTAACATTCCCAGCAATTTGTTTGGTATGTTTAAAATTTATCTTAACTAAACCTAAACTTCTTGCCCTTTCCGCCGATACTGCTCGTGTGTTGTTGAGGGTATCAGCGTGAAGATATTGATATTCGGCTTGTTCTTGATTGGCATGGCTTGCCAGCAAACAAAAGAGCCGTTGCTTGAATGTGCTGTGGGCGACCCCATCTGTGAGACAAGCCTGACCGATGGTGAATCAACACCAAATGGCGGAGGTAATGATAGAACGAAGAAAACTAACAGTAGCACGCCACTAGGCCCGCCAGGCGGCAACCTGCCACATGAAACTGTAGTAGAAAGTCCTGCTGCTGAAGAAAATGAAGAGGCTGCAAACAGCAAGCAACCAGCAAAAACTCAAGAAACTGGCACACAAGAAGAACCAGCCGAAAAAATTGCGAACCCAGACACAAGCATCGCAGTCGCACAGTCAGGTGTAACGGTTGATTTGACCTTGACAGTTAATGACAAAAACGGCTCGCTGTTTCACCTCACCTACAGTCCATTTGCAGATGTTAAGCATCGTAGCTTTAGTATCGGCATCAACAGAGATAAGACAGATAGTGCTAATGAAGATAAGGATAAGCTGGTGGTGCATAAATTTACTACCGACTTTAAAGAGAAACTAATCCTCAACCAAATTCAGATACCAGTCATGGTTGGCTATGAGCATGGCGATAGCACCTACTGCGGGCATTTAAACTTGAGTGCAGCCTTCGGTGGCTACAGGTCAAGCCTCAACCGAAGCTATCCTAGAAAAATGGATCTAATCTCTAGTGCGGGAGAGTGTTTTTAGAATGAAAAGACTAGCCGCACTGTTATTGCCACTGTCATCGCTATGCGCCTGTATAGAGACCGCACCTGACCAAGGTTCTGACCTTCATCGCACAGCGAGTGGGGATACTTATCTGAAGACCGTCTTTGATGACTTTGGAGTGCGTAAGAATGACGCATTTAATGATACTAAATACCCGACAGCATTGCACTACCTCTCTTACTTGCCACGGGTAATGGCATTAGAAATACCTATGACACTCACAGGTGTAGACTATACCGATACAGATGGGGTGTTCAAATTTCAAGATATTCTGCTCTCTTATCAAAAGGATAATAAGACCTACACCTGTCGGCTGCAAGATATGCCTTTTGCCTCTGAAACCGCTTTTACTGAACAGTCCGACTGCTTTATCAGCGAAGTGAATAAAGATAACGATGTGCATCGCTTCATCAACATGTGTAAAGCGCATGGGAGCATTGCCTTTCATGATAACAGCCGAGATTTTAGCTGTCAGATACAGGCGAACACCTGCCAAGCTGATGACTGTCGTATAGCGGTGAATGCCGCCTGTGTTTTTGCTGGCGATAGTGCGAGTGGCTTCTGTCAAGAAGTGAAGATGATTTGGGAGGCGACTAAAGATACTGGCAGCAATAGTCTCAGCTTTGTTGAGTATGTGCGCAAGAAGGCAACAAGCTGTAGCTTTGCTAACTCAACTCTGACCTGTGTAGTCAAGGCGGAGGCGAGTGATGATGATGCAGAGGCACAGGCAAGCCTGTTGTGTGCTGGTGAAGGGGATACTGCTGGCAACATGGTTTTGTGTCAAGAAGGATAGCTAAGTGAGAGGAATGATGGCTGTGAAATTAAAAATTTTAAGCGTGATGCTGTTGCTGTTAGCAGGGTGTCGGGCGAAAGTTCCACCGATTGACATCGTGCCCGCCGATAGTTGGCAACCAGCGCAGAATGCGGTCGCTAATCAAGACGTGCCTGCCGCGATCAAGGCTATTGAAGTGCAGCTCGCAGCAGTCGCTGCCGCCCAACAGCGGTTGGCAGCACAGCCGCAGCAACCTAATCAAAATCAAGGTGCAACTCAACAACAAGCCGCGTTAACATCTGCTATTGCCACATTGACAGGCTTGGTTGCGAGGATAGAGGCCAGCCCAGATGCGAATACTTACCAAGCAGAGATCACCAAACTAAAAGAGGAGATTAAACAACTTAAGCAAGCTCAATCACCAACGCAAACAACAGATGATGACAGCGACACAACTGACAATACAAATGACGACGACAAGACTGATAACAAAGCAGATGATAAGACACCAGAGCCACCGCAACTGACCGCAGGTTCATATCTTTATATCGATGCGAGTGAGGGTGCGACAGTTGTTGAGATAAAAGATGGCGATGGTGATAGTATGTCTTATAGCGTGTATCTAGCAATCCAACAAGAAGATCAAAGGGTGTATGCTCGTGTTAACATGAGCGGCTATGGCGATGAGGCAACTTTTGATACAGACACGGTTTTTTTACGCATGTGTGCTTCAGAAGAGTCATCTAATAATTGTGAAAATAAGGGGCAGATTGAGACCAGAGATGTTCTCAGCATAGCTGCATATACAACCGAACTCACATTTGCAAATGCTAAGAAAGTCAAAGCAATCAAGATACACCCTCCAGAATCAACAGAAGAGCAGGAGACTACACAATGAGGCATTTGATTTTAGCAGTCTTGGCAACCGCCTGCTTTGACCACGACAGTAAGAAAATGACTACAGGCACTGGCGATAGCAAAACAAAAGAAGGAACACTAACCACCAGCGTTGATGGTAACAAATTCAAGGTTGAAATAGCAGGCTCTGAAGTTCTGTTGTTTGAAGTTGATGAAAGGTTGCGCTTCAGTCGCTTGGTCTTTGCAGAGGTTATAGACGAGCACGCAAAGATATGCACGATAACCGACAAGTCTAACACTATCGCAGGTGGTGAGATAAAAAAGCAGAAGTGCTTTGTCGGAGACGTAGGTGAAAAATTTATCAAAGCCTGTATTGAACTGGGTAGAGAACGGCAAAATACAAGAGAAGCACTCGAATATAGACTTGATTATTCTGAAGGAGAGATACCTGAGTTACAATGCGGTGTTCATACAGCAACAGGAGGGAGTAATCTTATTTACACATATGCATCAGCAGGTCTGTTCGTCCGTGAAGGCACACTACCAGATACCCATACATTTGATGCTGACAACATCACTAAAGAGAATCTCCAAAATGTGCTTGATAATGCAAGGCTATGCGCTTCCTACAAAGAACTAACCTTTGACCAAGAAGAATTAACCTGCACCTGCAAACCAGATGCTTTTAAAGCAGATAAAGAATATGCCTCTTTGTTTACCGCCAACCCTACTTGCGCTGATGAACTAAGTAAAACAGTCCACCTCCTCCTCCCCTTCGCTAAAGAGAAAGAATCTGCTCCAGAGGAGAGCAGAGAATGAAAACATTCATCCTGCTTTTGTTTGTTGTCAGTTGTTTGAAGCCGCGTGCTGATATATGTCAGGAGGATAGCAGTCTTTGCGATAATGATAATGGCAACGGCGATAGCGAGCCTGAATTTCCATATATCAACTCCACCCTTTATCCGCCGTCCGTGCCAGGCACGACACCAGTGAGCACAGACCCTGATGGCGAGGACACTGATACAGGTGATGGCGACACAGACCCTGATGGCGATGGCACTGATACAGGTGATGGCACGGGGACAAACGTAGGTGTTATCACCATCAATCAGCTGCATGATGATACTAAACTTACGGACATCACTGTTGATGGCAAATGCACCGCGGCTGGTTGTATGTTGCAGGAGAGTGGTAAAAAGTTTCAGCTTTTGTGTGAGATGCGTATCAGCGGCTGTTCATCAAACTTTAAACCAGAGATAAAGACTGCATCAGGTAGCAAGGGCATTGCCGCGACCAGTCTCTGTGCCAGTGGTAGTTTAACGGTGGCTGACCTGAAGTCAGGGTCTAATCAATTGGATTGTGAATTTGACAACGATGTGCTGTGGAACTTAAATCCCAAGCGGCGCTACTTCACGATTACTAAAGATATTCTTGCGAACAAATACATCTGTGTGCGCGGTAGTCGGCAGTCTAACGATTTACATCTAGCAGTTAGTCAAGGTGTCTGCCAGCAAGCACAAGCTGCCTTACAATTAGAATTTAAATGGTGAGCATGATGGTCAAGCTAGTGTTGATATTTTTGATCAGTCTATCCTGTGTCAGGGCTAAAGTTCCTGATATGGAGGGACTTTGCCTGAATGATCAGTGCGAAGATACCTCTACCACTAAAGGGTCAGGGACGGTGTTTGATAATTTCAATGTTGCGGGTGATTGCATCAACTGTCTACTTGGTTCGGATATCGGCGACCCGAATGCTGTAATATCATGCAAGGTCAGTGGTTGTTATCACGATGGTCGCGACCATGAGTTCGCTCGTTTCTCAAGCTCTACCTTGAAGGTGCTGGCTAAACCGATTTGCGACAACCCCACCGCTGAACGTGTAGACAAGCTAAAAATTGGCTGCAAAATTGAGCATAGCATCACCACTGATGCGTTTGATATTAAGTATTTTGACTTGCGAGCCACGCCGAAGTTTCTGCTGGAAAGCACCCGCCTATGCTTGCATATCACCTATGATAGCAGCAAGCTTGTTGATCAGCACACAAATGAAGAAACCACCTCGCATAAGATAACCATGGAATCCCACCTCCGTGCAACCTGCAAGAACGATGGTGCCGATAGAATGATTGTATTTGAGTTTGGTGGTTCGCAACAAATTTAGATTTTATTCACAACGTTATTCACATTGGTGAATAAAAAACTCATTGGCGCACTTTTTTATCTACCTCTAATATTTTTCCCGTAGGAGGTAGTATGTCAGAAGCAGCGGATACACAAAGCAATATCACTCATTCAGCGTTGTGCGATGGCATGAACGGTGTCGGGGTGCGCATTGAATCGCAGTTTGTGCGTGGCTTTTCAGGCATGCAGATGGTTGGCAACATTTCGGAATCTTTGCGTGATAGTAGGGAGCGTGCCAAGACAGCATTGGAGTCATTAGGAGTCCATCTCCCACCTCAAAAACTGGTAATGAGCATTACCCCCGCCGAAATCAAAAAAAGCGGTGCGCAGTTTGACCTTGCTATTGCTGTCAACCTCCTCCTTTTGATGTCAAAGAGTAGCAAGACTCCTTATCGCAATTCGGAGCATTATGTTTATGTGGCTGGCTTAAGTTTGACAGGGGAGTTGCTAGGGGTAAAGGGTATTATCAGTTATGCGATCGCTGCAATTAGCGAGGGGTTTCAGGGTATTGTTATTGCGACAGACAACGCTGCGGACTTGGCTATTCTGAAGGGCATGCCTAATGGCAGGTTTGATGATTTAGAGATACTGGCATTCACCAATCTTCAGGAGGTCAACCATTGGCTGAAGGGCAAGCAAGACGGATTATGTATCACCGCTGACTCTCTACCGTGCAATCCAGATGTAGGTGATGCAGATGTCTTATCCAGTGGGAGGCAGGGAGGAGGGCGGGCTGGAGTGCAGGTAGCGGAATTAACGGATACCGTCAAGCGGCATCGCTCACACCCACTAAACTTCAATGATATGGTGCTTGATGAGAAGTTGTATCGGGTGGCGCTATGCATGGCTGTAGGGCATCATAGTCTTTTGTTGCAGGGGCCGCCAGGCACTGGCAAATCTATGTTTGCCTCTCGTGTTCCAAGTATTTTGCCGCTTCTTGATAGCAAGGTGCATTTGCAGGCATTGAACATCAGTAGTTCGCATAGTGTCAATGTCAGCAGTCAGTTGTTGGCTGGTTTCCCGCCGTTTCGTTCACCGCATCATTCAGCTAGTCCACAGGGAATTTTAGGGACTACCGATCAGCCAGGCGATATCGCTCTTGCTCATGGTGGGGTGCTGTTTCTTGATGAGATACCAGAGTTTCGGCGAGATATAATTGAGGCGTTGCGAGAGCCGTTAGAGACTGGTGAGATACATATTTCTAGGGCAAAGGCAAAGTCCAAGTGGCCTGCCAACTTGATATTGATTGCGGCTGCTAACAACTGCCCTTGTGGATATTGGGGCAGTAAGAAAAAGACCTGTAGTTGTGCGATTAACAGTATCATATCTTATCGCCGCAAGTTGTCGGGGCCGATAGTTGATCGTATAGATATGCATATCAATGTTACCGAGCATAAGGATGATCCGAGTTTATTGTTGGATTTAGCAGGTAGCGATGATGACCAGACGACGCACATGCGAGAGTGCGTCGATGCAAGCTTATCTTTTGCTTTGCAGCGCAATCGTAAGTTGGGATTGAGC
>JAPPIL010000072.1 GCA_028877195.1 Pseudomonadota bacterium | reverse complement strand
CGAGAGGGGGAACGCCTCTCGTATAAAAAAATAGGCATTACTTATGCAACAAAGCTGGTTGGGCGGTGTATATTCACTAGCGCCCAACTGCTGGGTATGAGCGCCGCACTTGGGGATTTATTGGGTGGTGGTTGCCCAAATAATATTGAGCTAGTCGGCAGGTGCTTCGCCGTTAGCACTAGCGTCAGGTTGCGGAGCTGGTTGCGTTATGACGCGACCTTCGGCTATTTCACGCAGAGCGGTAACTGCTTCCTTGTTCTTTGAACGCACAGTTGCCTCTTCACCTGTGAGCAGTTGACGAGCACGGTGGGCGGCAACGGCAACAAGGACAAACTTGTTGTCAATACGAGTCAGACAGTCTTCAATCGATACTCTTGCCATCGGTTAGGTTCTCCTTAATGCATTATTCATGATAGTTTGGTCTTACTTTGATGTTTTCCTTGTGCTAGGATCAGACATTGTAGCACCTACACGTCGTAGCAAGCCAGCGCCAATTTGACAACTTGTTGTTTGTTGTTTGTTGTTTGTTGTTTGTTGTTTGTTGTTTGTTGTTTGTTGTTTTGACAGCTGATTGTGTTGTTGGTAGCTGGGCGCAGAACTAGCTGTGTTCACAATAACGGAGGGGGGAGATAAACAACGCAACCATAATCCCTATCATCATATTCCTAATCACAACTGCTTGTCAAAGACAAGAGCGGGCTGTTATTCCCACCCCATTCGAGTTTGACTACAGTCCTTATTTTCTTCATGACCGTGAGTGCCAACGCTCGCAGGGTATCGCCAGTAGCTCTATTCAATTTGCCAGCCTTGATCACGGCAATGTCAGCACTCTGACCGATGTCAATGCCGAGACATCGTTACAGACCCCACTGATTGCTCGCACTCTCTATGGACAGGTGTATTATCGCCGTTGCGAGCATTATGATGACAAGTCGGGTCGTTGTTATAACCATGACTTTAAACCCGCGTCCTGGCGTTACCGTAAGAACAGCGGCGGCTTACTACGAATATGTGCTAAGGCGCAGGCATATCCGAGTGAAAGTTTTGAATATATCGCTCTGCGTTCCGCTTATCACTTACAGTCCGCACATGATTTTTACTTGCGCAGCATTGGCGAACCGTTGCCGAAGATGGTGTTGCAGGTGATGCCGTATTTTCAAACTATTTTTCAAGATACCTATTCGTTTCGTTATGACAACATCATCTATTATCCGCACCGCAAGTCGTTAGTAATCCTGCCGCGCCGACCGCAGAGTGAGAACCTTTGGGATTCGCCTTATGTGATGGCACATGAGTTTGCGCATCATGCCCAGTTTGCGTTGCTAGCACCGCACGATGACCGTATAGCCCTGCGGCGTTATGCGGCTAAATCATTGCCGCGTCGCAAGCAAGCAAGCCTTGAGGCCTTCTACGAAGGTTGGGCAGACGTGTATGCCTTTTACGCCACAGGTGAAAACCCAAGCTTGATTACGTCTTACTCGTGCTTTGGCTATAATCGCGACATCAGCAACTCACACTTCCATGACCAGACGTTTAAGCATCTTACCGCTGCCCATCTTGAGAATTTTTACCACTATCAGAATCCCGTCGTAGGCAGTTGTTCTACACCTGACTTCACTGATCCGCATACAGTTGGGGCAGTGTTGGCGCATTACTTGTATAAGATTACCAACTACGTTCTCGCTGCAACGCACGGAGAACTTGCCGCCGAACAAAAGTATCGCCATCTACAGCGTTGGTTGCGCGGTGCGCCGACTATTGACGTATCTGATGACCCATTGTCGGATATGATTCGGCATGTTTATCAAGTTATTCATCAGCACATTGTCGCTAGTGAGCGCCGCGACATACTGCCTGCCGTTTGCGCGATGTTTGAACTTGGTTTTCCCAGCGCTAATAGCTGTCAAATGGCGGTTTTGTGAGCTTATGACCAGCATCGAAGAAAACGACGCGTGGCTACAACGTCTTGCCAAACGCCAGCAACATCCCAAACTACAAGACATGACCAGTGATGCGTTGGCGAAATTATTCACCGAGTTGCAGCGCTGCTCTACTGTTTACAATTTTCACGCTGAAAAAACCAAAGCCGTCAAGGTTTTTACTGACCACAACAAGCAAGCGAATATCATTCATGGTGCGGTGGAAGTAGGTATTGACTATCGCAACGACCGCCTTGCCTTAACCCTTAACAAAGTCGAAAAGTTTCTCGGTCGAGAGCGCATGCATGAAGAGTTTCGTCCCTTCATCGATCGGTCGGGTATCTTTTATTGGCAAAACAAGCATCAGCATAATTTTAGTAATGACATGTTGGCGCGCAAAATATTCGCCGCTATGACTGAACATGCTGAATAGCTGTCCCCTTACCCCGATATGGACACAATCACATTCTCTTGCCATAGATAAGCACTGCGCAGACTTTTTGCCGAGCGCAGTATTGATGGAGCATGCAGCACTTGCGATACGAGATGTCGTCATGGAACTGTTGGCAACACAGCTCTGCCAGTTGGTTATCATCGCGGGTAAAGGCAACAATGGTGGCGATGCGTTGGCTGCTGCGCGTCTGTTGAGTTCCTATCAGCCTGATATTTTGCTCACCAATGCTACTCCTACCAGTCCCTTAGCGATGGCACAGTTGCACGCGGTGCGAACATTGGGCTTACAGCCAGAACTCTATGAGCCTTCTACTTGGCTACAGCGCAAGTATCACGGCAAACGGTTGTTAATCATCGATGGTATTGTCGGGTTAGGGTTGACTGGCAAGCTGACCTCGCCGTTACAGGCTTTGGTCGCAGAAATTCGAGCATACCCCAACAAACAGGTCATTGCCATCGACATACCGAGTGCTTTGCGCTGCGACGACGCTGATGCTGACGGCGATACGATAACCGCCGACATCACGATAACCTTTGGCGGCAAGAAACCTGCGCATGTGCTGCCGCCTGCACAAGACCACTGTGGTGAGGTGCGGGTTGCGGAAATTTTTCCAGCTTCTTGTGTCGCTACAGTGTTTGCTGACCAACCATCGCCTCTGCATATATGCCCCCAACCCAGCAGTAATGCCAAGCCCGATGCTTTCGCTGCCCTGCCTGCCAGTGCCCACAAGTATCAGCGTGGGCATGTGCTGGTAATCGGTGGTAGTGCGGGCAAGCTGGGTGCACCGCTATTATCAGCGCTTGCTGCGTTACGCACAGGAGCAGGGTGGGTGTCTGTTGCTTTGCCGATGACAACAGCATCAAGTCATCCTAGCTGTTTGCCGTTAGACTTGACCTATGAGAATTTTTTTGAGAACGGTGCGATAAACATCCCTGCACTGACAGAATTCGTAGCGCAGCGGCAGGTTCGTGCGATCGTCGTCGGTTGTGGTTGCGTTAAGAGTCCGTTGAACGCTGAGTTATGGCAATACCTGCTGCAGTTTGCACGTCAACACCCCAACGGGGCAGTTATTCTCGATGCTGGGGCATTGGACGGTTTATCGACTTTATGGGAAGCAGGTGGGGCGGAAAACATCATCCTCACCCCGCATGCTGGTGAATGGCAACGGCTTGCCACCCCTAAATTGCCGCAACCTGACAGTGTTGAAAACATCGTCGCCATCAAGAATATCGCAGTCAAGCGAGGTTTAACGCTGGTTTATAAAAACTCCAGTCCGTTGGTTTTTTCACCGCATCCGCATGAGCCAGTGTATGTTTGCGAGGGTGGGGATAATTCACTTGCCAAAGCAGGAACTGGGGATATTTACGCAGGCATCGTTGCGGCGTTGGCTTTAGGCATGAGTGGCGAGCAAGCAGCAGTATCAGCGTATTACCACTTGCGGAGGGCGGCACACCGACTTAGCAAGCAAGCATTTACTCACCAAGCAAGAGTAGGGCTACATGGTATAACTGCATCGCTACTGATCGACGCACTTTGACAGGCGACTAGCAGTCTTGTTTCCCAGCCTGCCAGCCGCTCGCTTCGACGTTGTTACTTATGCAACAAAGTGTCTCTGTGCACCTCTATCGTATACAAAACATGCTATAATCATACTCAAAAACCTCTATGGTTGATCGTGATAAGGCATATATTTCTCGTAACACTTGTCGCTGCCTGTGCTTCCACTCCGAAGACTGATTTAGAGCAGGACATGGAGCTTGTCGCAGGTTTTGCTGGCGATGAGCAGAGTGAACAGACAAATATCAACAACACCGAAGAGGGCGACCAGCAGTTTGACAACCAAGAGCAAAATTTTCAACAAGACCAGCAGTTTGATCAAGAACAGGAGTTTCAACAAGACCAACAGTTTGACGACCAAGAGCAAAATTTTCAACAAGACCAACAGTTTGACGATCAAGAGCAAAATTTTCAACAAGACCAACAGTTTGATCAAGAACAGGAGTTTCAACAGGAGCAACAATTTGAACAACTGCAGGAACTAAACAACCAGTTCGGTCAAATTACTAGCAACCAGTCGAATGCTTTCGGCGAGCCACCGCTACAGCAAGATCAAGATATTCAACCGCAATCGTTGGATTTTGAGAATTCTTTTGATCTTCAGATGAACAATCAACAATTAAGCGATCGTGGCCAAGGCAATGCTACGATTGACGATACTGTGTCCAACGCCATGCCAACCCCTGAGTCAGCTGGAGAGACTGCAGCACAAGAGGAAAACAAGCCTGACCCGATTGCGACTATACTGGAAGAGTTTACGGGCATCCCTGAACCGAATGAGTTTTCGGGTGCGGAGTTGCCAGGCACGATGAAGGAATTAGCGCCTGGCGAAGCACCAGAGACTTATATTATTCGCCCAGGGGATACGCTCTATGATATTTGCGACCAGCTGTTAGATGAACCTACCTACTGGCCGAAATTATGGGCAATGAACAGCGACATCAAGAATCCGCATTTTATTTATCCTGAATTTGCGTTGCAGTTCTATTCAGGCGACAACAATACACCGCCTGTTATCAAGGTCGTCAATATCGAGGAGTTTGATCCAGAAGGGGATATTAAGCCTGATGCTGCAATTGCAACGGATAAACTCTTCAAGCCTAAAGAAGATGACTTTGAGCTGCTTGACCCAGAGGATGTCGTTATCCCAGAAAAAATCGAGGAGCTGTTCACCGAAGACATCGGTAAACACACTGCGAAGGAGTCCGCTACCGTTGAATTGCCAGCACTAATTTTGCCTAACAAGCTCGGCAATATCGGCAAGGTGGTACGTGGCGACCCGTCGATGCAGGAGAATGACTCGGTGTTGCTCACGGGGGGGGGATTAAGTTTGGACACTTTATACACAATCATGCGCCATCAGGGGATGATCTGGGGGGCAGGGCATCGTTATGATTTTGTTGCTAATGCTCGCATTATTTCCAACGGCAAGGGCAAGCACTCGGTTGCAACCCTTGTTAATCTTAACACTGCACCACAAAAAGGTGATATTGTCATCGACTATCGTTCCAGACAAAGGCGAGTTTACACTACCGCCAGTGGCAGTGCCGAGGTAATGGCAAAGATAGTAGCACTCACGTCTGCTGGCCAAACACTAGGAGCGGCTGGTGATTTTGCCTTCATAAAACTCGGCGGTGAAGATATTTCCGCCCAACAGATGCTCCCAATCTACCGCAGCGCTGATCGCTATTATCAAAAGAAATCAAAAGCATTAGATGCCACCCCCATCGGTTCTATGCAGATAATAGACGTGCAGGATGGTATTGCGGTCGCGTATATCATCAGCAACGACCTAGAGGTATTGGTCGGAGATAAGACGAGCCAGTAGTTTTTCACCGCCTTTCTTTATGTTGCCTCTGTAAAAGTATCCACAGCGGTGGTAATCCTTGCTTCCGACCATGAAACAGGAGTCTAGCCACCGAGTGGCAAACTGGCAAAGCCACGGATAAATATAATGAAGACACTCTACTTAATCGATGCGATGGCACTTGCCTTTCGTAGTTTTTACGCCAACCGTCAGCATAACCTGACCGATAGTAAGGGCATGGCGGTATCTGTCCCCTTTCACAGTGCGCTGTTCATTCATAAGTTGCTGGACGAGTGCCAGCCTGATTTCATCGCCTTGGTGGATGACACGGATGCCAAAACATTTCGGCATCGGTTGTTTCCTGCCTATAAAGCTCAACGCGGCGAGATGCCTGAAGGTTTATCCTCCCAGCTGCAACTTTTCTATGAGTTATTCAGTTGTTTAGGGATAAGACATTTACAGCAAGATGGTTATGAAGCAGACGATATTATTGGCACATTGGCAGCGAAGTTAGCGAGCGACGATCTCAAGGTGTATATCGTTTCGCAAGACAAGGACTTTATGCAACTTGTCAATGCTAATATCGTGATGTTGAACAAGGATTTTACCGTTATCAACAGCGACTATGTGTATAAGCGTTTCGCTTGCCGACCCGATCAAATCATCGACCTGTTGGCTTTGATGGGCGACAGTTCCGACAATGTGCCTGGCGTGCCGAGAGTCGGTGAGAAGACAGCCAGCAAGCTGTTGCGTCAGTATCATTCTTTCGCTGGTATTTATGAGAATATCGCAACCATCACGCCTGCCAGTGTCGCTAAATACTTGCGTGAGGGTGAACAGTCGGGACGATTGTCGCAACAGCTGGTGCGGATTAAGACGGACTTGCCACTTGCCTTATCTTTACAGGAATATCGCAGTCCAGAGAACGTCTATGCAAACAAAAGCCTGCATTCTTTTTATCAGCGCCTAGAGTTTAGAAGTTTGTTGAGTAGATTTAGTTTTAGCGCTGATACGGACAAGCAGCATACTACGCTTACTATCCACCCGCAGATTGAAGCAACTAGAGTGCAGGAACTTGCCGATGCTGACCTCTGTGTAATTTTTGTTGAAGCTGATGGCGATGATTTTATTACGGCTACACCAAAGAGCGTAACCATCGGTGATAGCAAGGGGTTGTTGAAGTTCACTGATTTTACGCAACAGCACAAACATTATCTCCAGATGATATTAACTGGCAAGGCGCGTTTAGTTGGCTTTGATATGAAGGCTGCCTTAAAACTCCTGTGGAATGCAGGGTTTGACGTTTCCAATAACTATCTGGATTTACAGATATATGACTATCTTCTCCATCCGAATGATTACAATCATAGCCTTGCTAAAGTGCTGCAACGCTACTTGGGGCGTGCGTGTGATGACAGTGTGGCCGCAGCGGTTTGTCAAGCCTTGTTGGAGCTAGAACCAGAGCTTACGCATGCGATCGACGCACACAACATGAAACAATTGGCTAAAGATATCGAGATGCCGTTGGTGCGAGTGTTAGCCTTGATGGAGAGACGAGGGGTCTATTTAGATAGCGAGTATTTGCGGACGTTATCGCAACAGATTGCTCACCAGCTTGAGAAATTGACGCAAGAAATATTTGCTTTAGCGGGTGAGAAATTCAATATCAACTCAACGAAACAGCTAGGCACGATACTTTATGAGAAGTTAGCTATTCATCAACAGCTGAACATCAGGCTGGTG
>JAPPIL010000017.1 GCA_028877195.1 Pseudomonadota bacterium | reverse complement strand
GTTATTCGCTCACTAGGACGCAAGGTTAAGAACAATCCTTTGTTAATCGGTGAGGCAGGAGTTGGGAAGACTGCCATTGTTGAGGGTTTGGTGTCGCTGGTCGTTAATGAAGATGTCCCTGTGTGGCTGCAAGGCAAAAGTATCTATGCCCTTGATATGAACTCGCTGGTATCGGGCACGCAGATGCATGGAGCATTACAGAATAAGATGACCGATTTGATTGAATTTGCCAGCAGGGATGATGTTATCCTGTTTATCGACGAAATTCACATGATAGTTGGTGCAGGCGCTGGTTATGGCTCCCAGATGAGTGTCTCTAACTCATTGAAACAGGTACTAGCACGCGGCGACATCAGTTGTATCGGCGCTACTACGCATGACGAATATCAACGTTATTTTGCGAAAGATCAGGCTTTAGAACGGCGTTTCCTGCCGATTAGAATCGATGAACCAAGTCTTAATGACACGCTTACGATTGTGCGCGGTATAAAATCTGATTACGAAGAGTTTCATGATGTAGAGATTATTGATGATAGCTTAACGGCGGTTGTTGAATTTTCCGATCAATATATCACTGACAGGTTTTTTCCCGACAAGGCACTCGATGCCCTTGATGCTGCACTCGCACACTTCAAGATGACCTATGACCATGCTGCCGACAGTGGCGAGGACATGGAGCGTGTCCTTACCAGAGAAGTTGTAGCCGACTCATTATCAAAAGAGTTGGGTATTCCAAAAGATAAGATGATGCAGTCGCGTCAGGAAGACCTCGTAAACCTTACCACTTGGCTACAAGAGCGTATCTTTGGGCAAGACCAAGCAATCCAGGAAATTTCAGACACTATGCATCTTGCGAATTCTGGTCTGAAGAAGTCGCGCCGTCAGGAAGGGGAGGTGTTAGATAGCAACGAGAATACGCCGACTGCCGCAATGCTTTTCGACGGGCCGACAGGGGTTGGTAAAACTGAATTGGCTAAATTGTTGAGTGTTTACCTTTACAACTCGAACCTCGTTAGGCTTGATATGAGCGAATACTCGGAAAGACACACGGTTTCAAAGCTGACGGGTGCACCACCTGGGTATGTTGGTTTTGATGACGGTGGGTTATTAACTTCAGCGGTGCGGAAACAACCTTATTCGGTAGTCTTGTTTGATGAGATAGATAAGGCGCACCCTGCTGTTACGAATATCTTGCTACAGATTTTATCAGAGGGGCAGTTGACTGATAGCAAAGGCAATGCAGTGAGCTTCAAGAACACCGTTGTAATCTTGACCAGCAACAGTTCTAGTTCTGGTGGTGGAGGACAGAAAAAGATCGGATTCAACAGCAATAAATCCCAAACGGGGAAATTTGATAGCAAGAAGATCAATGTCAACCCCAATGTTCTCGGTCGGCTTGACAGCATCATCAACTTCAAGCCTATTACAACCGAAGCGGTTGATAAAATTTTGGCAAAAGAACTCAAGGAGCTTAATCTCAACCTAAAGAGTAAAGAGGTTAGCGTCGCATTATCCGATGCTGCGACCGAACATTTGCGCAATAATGCTTTGACTCCGACACTAGGGGCAAGGTCAGTGCGCAATGCCTTCTCTGACCACATCACTCTTGTGTTAGCTAAAAAAATGGTTAAGAACGAACTCCAACCTGGCTCTTACCTGATTGATTTTGATGGTGAGGATTATCACATCATATCTGGTGGACACTAGATATGCTGCGCATAAACAGTCGTCGATAGGTGCATGACTCCAGTGCCACGCCAGCGCATACTGTCTGGGATTCAACCGACCAATCATATAACTATCGGCAACTATCTCGGCGCACTCAAGAACTGGGTTGCGCTACAGGATCGCTTTGACTGCTACTTTGCCGTCGTTGACCTGCATGCGATCGTAACTGGTCGGCAAGGGTTGACGGACAACACCTACTATGCATTGGCAACCTATCTTGCTGCTGGCATCAATCCTGAACGCTGTTGTCTCTTTGCCCAATCGCAGGTCTCGCAGCATGCAGAGCTTGCTTGGCTATTGAATTGCTACACCTACATGGGTGAACTTCAGCGGATGACCCAGTTCAAAGATAAAAGCAGCAAAGCTGGGCGCAATATCCCCGCAGGCCTATTCAATTACCCTGTGCTAATGGCGGCTGACATTTTGCTCTATCAGGCAAACCTCGTGCCTGTCGGCGAAGATCAGCGTCAGCACTTGGAGTTGACCCGCACCCTCGCCCAACGCCTTAACAAGACCATGGCTAAACCCTTGTTTATCGTGCCCGATGCCTATATTCCCAAAGTTGGCGCACGGATTATGGACTTGCGTAATCCCAAAATAAAAATGAGTAAGAGCAACCCCAGCCCCGAAGGAGTGCTCTACCTGCACGATAGCAAGGACAGCATCGCACAAAAAATCCGTCGTGCAACTACTGATTCCGACACTGAAATTCGCTATGACTTGGAACAGAAGGCAGGGGTCAGCAATTTACTGGCGATGCAGGCGGCGATCAGCGGCAAAGCGATCGCTGATTTGGAAGCTGGTTATCAAGGTCAAAACTACGGACGACTGAAAGCAGACTGTATTGAGGTCGTTAGTGCGGAAGTGCTACAATTACAGCAGCGGATTACCGCATTGCTTGCTGACCGTCCCTACCTGCAAAGCATTATGAATAAAGGTGCGGAACAGGCACGTGCGGTCGCCCAAAAAACTTTAGCTGCCGTCAACAGTGCCATTGGCTTTGTTTCGCCGTGCGCCGACGACAAGAAGGATATAAGCTAGTGCGACGTGTCGCAGTTACAGGCATGGGGGTGGTTGCCGCGACTGGCAATAATATTGACCATGCTTGGCAAAACATCATCAATGGTCAAACTGGTATCGACCGCATAAGTCTATTTGACCCCGCAGACATCAATGTCAAGATCGCTGGCGAAGTGAAAGATCTTGCCGCCGAGCATGTGTTAGCCGCCAAAGACAACAGGCGTATCAGTCGCTTTATCAAATTCGCACTCGTTGCGAGCCATGAAGCCGTGCAGATGGCTGGCGACAACCTTATCACTGACCCCGACCGTGCTGGCTGTTCGATCGGTGTTGGTATTGGCGCACTTGCCGATATAGAAAACAACAGTGCGAAACTGACAACTGGCGGGCAGCGCAAAGTTTCGCCTTTTTTTATTCCCTATACTATTCCAAATATGGCAACGGGTCTGGTTGCCAAGCAACATCAACTACGCGGCATCAACCTTGCGCCGACTGCCGCTTGTGCGAGTGGCAATCAAGGTATCGGTGAGGCGTATCGTGTAATTCAGCGTGGTGATTGTGATGTCATGGTCTGTGGGGGCGCAGAGGCGGCGATTAGTCCAGTTGGTGTCGTCGGTTTTGCTAATATGAAGGCATTGTCAACCCGCAATGTGCCTGCGGCTTCCTGTCCTTTTGATAAGCAACGGGATGGTTTTGTTATCGGCGAAGGTGCGGGCATACTGGTGTTAGAAGAATGGCAACATGCGCAGGACAGAGGAGCAGTAATTTTTGCGGAACTTATCGGTTATGGCTGTAACGGCGAGGCTTACCACATCTCTGCGCCACGCCCTGATGGTGTTGGCATGGAAAGCTGTATGCGGGCGGCGTTACAGGATGCACATATCGATGCGGTTGATTACATCAATGCGCATGGCACATCTACCCCGATGAATGACCGTTATGAGACTGATGCGATAACTAGACTGTTTAGTGCTATCGACAAGATGCTGGTATCTTCAACTAAAAGTATGACGGGGCATTGCTTGGGGGCTGCGGGTGGCATTGAAGCGGTGTTTACAGTATTGGCGTTGCGAGATGGAATTGCGCCACCGACAATAAACCTTCAAGATCCCGACGGCAACCTAAACTACGTGCCTAACAGTGCGATTGAGCGTCAATTTACCTATGCCCTTTCTAATTCATTTGGTTTTGGGGGAGTTAATGCGACGTTGATTTTTGCCGCCCCTAACGCCCAACCACAGCCGAGCCAGCGATGACCAAGAAGAGTGCCAAGCTGTCAGCAAAGGAAGTGAAAAGCAAGCAAACTGCCAAGATGACAGCAACGGAAGTGAAGCGATATCTGAAAGTTTATCGGCAGATGTTGTTTTTTCGGCGTTTTGAGGAACGGGTGCATATCGCTTATACGCAGGGTAAGTTTTCTGGCTTTTGTCATCTTCATATCGGGCAGGAGGCGGTGTGTGCTGGGGTGCAGGCGGCGTTACGGGATAGTGATTATGTCATCTCTGCTTATCGTTCACATACCCAAGCGATTGCTAAAGGCATCCCTGCGGTGCAGGTGATGGCCGAAATGTTTGGCAAGGCGACGGGCTGTTGTCGTGGCAAAGGTGGCTCGATGCACATGTTTAGTGCCGAGCGGCGGTTTTTTGGTGGGCATGGTATCGTTGGTGGGCAAGTGCCGTTAGCAATAGGTATGGCGTTCAAAATCAATTACCGTCAAGAAGATGACATAGTGGTGTGTTATTTAGGTGATGCGGCGATCAATCAGGGGCAGGTGTTAGAAGCATTGAATATGGCGGCGATTTGGGACTTGCCAGTGCTGTTTATCGTTGAGAACAATCGCTATGGTATGGGAACGGACATCAAACGCACTACTGCTATCAAGCATATCTATCAACGTGCGCAGGGTTTTGGTGTTGCTGCCGCTGACATGGATGGGATGAATGTCCGAACTGTGCTGAAGCAAACGGCTGCGATTGTCAAGCGGATGCGCCAAGATAAAAAACCATACTTGTTAGAGGCATTGACCTACCGTTATCGTGGGCATTCGGTATCTGATCCTGCTAATTACCGTCCTGAAGGTGAGTTGCAGGAGTTTCAACAACTTGATCCGCTTATCCAATTGCGAGACGATTTACTTGCTGTGGGTGTCGAAGCCGAGCAGTTACAAGCAGATGTTGATGCCGTAAAAACCGAGTTGCGAGTGATCGAGAAGCAGGCTGATGCGGCTGAACTTGCGCCCGTCGCGGCGATTTATGAAGATGTCTTGGTGGCGATAGACGGGCACGAGGAG
Source organism: Pseudomonadota bacterium (assembly GCA_028877195.1). Classification (GTDB taxonomy): domain Bacteria; phylum Bdellovibrionota_B; class Oligoflexia; order Oligoflexales; family JAPPIL01; genus JAPPIL01. The sequence continues at coordinate 2,443 of JAPPIL010000017.1, read as the reverse complement.
CATTAGATGACAGTGCCGACACAAGCGACGAAGATCAGCATTAGGGAGGCGTTGCGGCAAGCGATGTGTGAGGAGATGCGTCGTGATGCTGATATATTTTTGCTTGGTGAAGAGGTGGCTGAATATGATGGTGCATATAAGGTCAGCAAGGGGATGCTGAAGGAGTTTGGGGCACGGCGGGTGGTTGATGCACCGATTTCGGAGGCTGGTTTTGCGGGCTTGGGCATCGGTGCGGCGATGGCGGGGTTGCGACCGATAATTGAGATGATGACGTGGAATTTTGGTATCCAAGCTTTTGATCAAATCATCAATCATGCGGCGAAGGTGCGCTACATGTCGGGCGGACAATTCAAAGTGCCATTAGTGCTGCGCGGCCCTAATGGGGTGGCGCACATGCTTGGTGCGACGCATTCCCAGTATATTGAGCCTTTCCTTGCGCATGTGCCAGGCTTGGTGGTGGTGGCGGTTTCTACTCCTTACGATGCCAAAGGTTTGTTGAAAGCGGCGATTCGTGATGATAACCCAGTTATCTTTTTGGAAAGCGAGTTTATGTATGGCGATACAGGTGAAGTTCCTGACGCTGAATACTTGTTGCCGCTTGGTAAGGGCATGGTGGTGCGTGAGGGAACAGATGCGACTGTTGTCGCTTGGGGGAAGATGCTCAAACTGGTCTTGCGGGCGGCGGACGTGCTTGGTGATGATGTGAGTTTAGAGATTATCAATCCGATGACCTTGCAGCCGCTTGATACGCAGTTGTTGGTTGCGTCGGTCAATAAGACGCATCGTTTGCTGGTCGTTGAGGAAGCGCCTGCTTTTGCGGCTATTGGTGCTGAAATCGCGGCGCAAATTCAAGAACGGTGCTTTGATGAACTTGATGCTCCTGTTGCGCGGGTTAGTGCCAAGCATTTGCCTGTTCCTTATGCTGACCATTTAGAGCGGGCAACGTTGCCTAGTGTCGAGGAAGTCGTGGCGGCGGTGCGCCAGCTGCTTTATATGGATACGCAAGCATGACGGGTGTTTTGCTCATTGGTGTAGTTCAGAAACTGTTTGTGCGAAGAGGCTGTTAGAGATGGCAACTATTCTACGAATGCCGAAGTTAAGCGATACGATGAGCGAGGGCACGATTGCTAAATGGCTGAAGAAAGTGGGGGAGTTGGTCAATGAGGGCGACACCTTGCTGGAGGTAGAGACTGACAAGGCGACGATGGAATATCATGCTCCTGATGATGGGCATTTGCTGCAGATACTCGTTGATGATGCACCCGTGCAGGTTGGTGCACCGATTGCGGTGTTTGGCGCTAAGGGTGAGAAGTTTGATTTACAGGCACTAGTTGGTGGTCAGCAACCGACGCAAGAACCAGCGCCAGAGCAAGCACAAGAGCCAGAGCCAGTATCTGTGTCAGAGCCAGTGGCTAGTGGTCGAGTGCGTGCGTCGCCGTTAGCGCGCAAGATTGCGGCGGCGAGCGGTTTAGAGCTACATGATTTGCGGGGCACGGGGCCGCGCGGTCGGGTGGTGGCACAAGATGTTGTTGATGCTAAACCTCTTGATGCTAAACCTCATAGTTCAGGAGGGGGTGCAGCAGGCGTAAGAGCTAGCCCTACAGCTAGTAGAATCAAAATCTCGACGCTACGCAAAGCTCTTGCTAAACGGCTAACTAGTGCCAAGAATGAAGCGCCGCACTTTTATTTACAGCGGTCAGTAGATGTCAGTCAGTTGTTGCGGGTGCAGGCCAAATTCAAACAGCAGTTTAATCTCAACACTCTTATTTCATACATCTGTGTGCATTCGTTGTGCGAACACCCAGAGGTTAACAGTAGTTGGCATGATGGTAAGGAAATTATCCAGCATCATGCGGTGCATCTGGCGACGGCGGTAGCATTGCCAAATGGTCTTGTTACGCCTGTGGTTAGGGATAGCGAGCGTTTATCGGTCGTTGAACTTCATAGCAGAATGAGTAGTGCGATTGCGGGGGCACGGGCAGGCAAGTTAGCAAACGAAGACTTGTTAGGTGGCACGTTCACGATTTCTAATCTCGGTATGTTTGGGATTGAGAGATTTACCGCGATCATCAACCCACCACAAGCGGCGATACTTGCGGTCGGAGCGGTGCGCGACCAGCTTGCTCTTGGTCAAGGTGGGCAGTTAAGCGTGCGCAAGGAGATGACTTTGACGTTATCGTGCGACCATCGGGTCGTTGATGGTGCAATGGGGGCGAGGTTTTTAGCGACTTTAGCGGGGAATTTGGAACTGCCATTTGTATGTGGAGGGCTTTCCCCCCTCCACACCTCCCCCCTATCGTCCTAAAGACATATGCTGGTTTGAGTCGGAAACAAAATTTTATTCGCTCGCTAACATTAGACGTGCTGCGCACACATGAGGGGGAGAAGGGCTTTGTTGCATAACTAACATCTCTTTTTAGTATGGGGGGGGGGGGGGGGGGGG
>JAPPIL010000154.1 GCA_028877195.1 Pseudomonadota bacterium | reverse complement strand
CTTCGAGCGCTCGTGAGAACGAAAAAATTTGTTCCTGATTCAAACCAGCATATGTTTGCGAACAAAAGGGAGAGAGGTGCGGAGAGAGGGAACTCAAGCGAAATGAGGCAAAAACCAAGCTTGCTTGGTTTTTCCGAATGAGCGCAGAGTCTGTCGCTCGTAGAGCGACTAACGTCTCTCCGCATACTAAAAAGAGATGTTAGTTATGCAACAAAGCCCGTTCACACTCGTTTTGCTTTAAACCTAACAAACGAAAACAGCACGGGCACGATATAAAGGTTCAACACACCTAAAGCCATGCCGCCGAGAATCGGCACGGCCATCGGTTGCATGACCTCACTACCAGTTGACCTTGCCCACATAACAGGTAGTAGAGCCGCAACCGTCGTTGCCGTTGTCATCAGTAGCGGACGCACACGTCTACTGCCCGCTTCTAAAATGCAGGCATGAAAGTCCGAAGCCGTCTGCGGGTTGCCGTCAGCACAAGCCTTGCGTAGATAAGCAATCATTACCAAACCACTATCCACTGTAATACCTGACAAGGCGATGAAACCTACCCATACCGCTACCGACAAGCGATAGTCTCCTAACCATAGCAACAGCATGCCACCGATAAAAGCAATCGGCACCGCGCTAAACACAATGCCCGCATAGCGCCAATTACGCACACCGATAAAGATAATCAGCAAATTGATCAGCAATACCAGTGGAATCAAAAGTAGCAGGCGGTTGTTTGCTCGCACTTGGTTTTCGTATTCACCCGCCCAAGTCAGGGCAAAACCAGCAGGCAAGGTGATGCGCTCGTCGATGCGTTGCTTTGCCTCATCAACAAAACTAACCAGTCCCCGATTCTTGACATTCAACAGCACCAAAGCTCGCAGCATGCCATTCTCCGATTGAATAGCCGCAGCACCCGTAACGATTTTCAAATCAGCGAGTTGTTCCATCGGCACATGCTGACCTAAAGGGCTAGGCACAAGCACTCGCTTAAGCTCCTCAATACGGTCGCGCAGCTCTTTTTTGTATCTAATTCTAATCGGATAACGTTCACGCCCGTCGTAAAATTTGCCAATCGGTATACCACCAACTGCTGTCTGTAATGTGCTGTTGATCGTGGCGGCATTGATACCAAAACGCGCCGCCGCCGCTCGCTTGATGGTTAACTCAATATAAGGCTTACCCGTAATCCGTTCAGCGTAAACCCCATACGCCCCCGCAATCTGCTCTAGTTCACCACCAACCTGATGAGCCAGCTCCTCTAGCTTACGCATATCATCGCCAAATATCTTCACTCCCACTTGCGTCTTGATGCCCGTAGAAATCATCCCAACTCGTGTTTGAATCGGGAAATCCCACGAATTGACCAGCCCTGGTATCTGTAGCTTCTGGTCAAGCTCTTGCATAATATCGTAGATGGTGTCTCCCGCTGGCCATTGTGCTTGCGGCACAAGCTTAACGACCGTCTCAATCATCGCAATCGGTGCAGGATCAATTGCTGAATCACTGCGCCCCAGTTTGCCGACCGCATACTCCACCAAAGGATGAGCGTTGAGAATGTGATTGGTATACGACAGCAGTTCTCTCGCTTTGGAGATGCTGACATCAGGGGTTGTAACAGGCATGTAAAGTAAATCACCTTCGTTGAGCGCGGGCATAAACTCTTTATCCAAACCTTTATACGCCCACATACCGACGATGATTAACGGCAGCAGTGATAGCAAAAAAACAACCCGAAAACGCAAGACCTTGCCCAACAGATACCTATGCACCTTGACGATGATAGAAGCCCTGCTCTTGACCAAACGTCCGCGCAACAAGTACTTTGCCAGTGCTGGGATTAAAATTATCGCCGCTAGCAAGGCCCCAAACATCGCCAAGGTCTTCGTCCACGCGAGAGGGGCGAATAGTTTACCTTCACTGCCTTCCAGCGCAAACACAGGCAAGAACGTTATGATTGTCGTCAACACCGCTGTTATTATCGCAGGCGTAACTTCCCGCGCAGCAGCGATGATATGTTTAGTTTTGCTGTTGCTATCACTGGCATTGCTCTTATCAAGAGCGAGACGAGCATAGATATTTTCGGTAATGATAATGCCCAAATCCACCATTGAACCGATAGCGATTACCAACCCTGCGAGGCTCATGACGTTTGAGTCGATACCAAAGATGCGCATCAAAATAAAACTAATGCCAACCCCAAACGGCAGGGTCAGCGACACAAGCAGCGACGACCTGATATGGAGCAAAAACAGCAGTATCACGACGATGGTGATGATTATCTCTTGTCCCAATGCCGTGTAAACGGTGTTGATCGTCGCGGCGATCAACTCGGTGCGATCGTAGAATGGCACGATACGCACATCGGCAGGTAACCCGCGCCTTACCTCAACTAGTTTTTCTTTGACCGCATCGATGACCTCTTGTGGGTTCGCACCGAAACGCATCGTTACGACACCACCGACCGTTTCCTTGCCATTTTTATCTAGCACACCACGACGAAACGCCGCCCCTATTCCGACATTTGCCACGTCTTTAACGTGAATGGGAGTGCCATTCTTGACAGCAATAACGACATCTTCAATATCGGCTAACGACGCAAAGAACCCCTTGCCACGCACGATAAACTCACGTGCACCGCTTTCGATGACCTCCGCACCAACATCTATATTGCTGTTCTTGACTGCATTGATGATATTGCTAAAGTGAATGTCGTAGGCAAAGAGTTTCTTCGGGTCAACGTCAATCTGATACTCTTTGACAAACCCACCGATCGACGCTACTTCGCTCACCCCTGCCGCCGTGCTCAACAGGTATTTGATGTAAAAGTCTTGAATAGAACGCAACTCGGCCAAAGATTTGGGGCTAGCGGCATCGGGTATGTTTTCAACGGTATACCAAAACACCTGCCCTAACCCTGTTGCGTCCGCACCAAGTTGGGTTATGGCATCATCGGGGATGACATCTTTGACGGTCGCAAGCTTCTCCAGTATGCGCGTGCGACTCCAGTAAAAGTCTACATCATCGGCAAAAATCAAATAAATAGTGGAAAAGCCAAAGGCTGACGTGCCACGCACTTCTTTCACGCCCGATATACCCTGTAGTAAAACCGACAGTGGGTAGGTTATCTGTTCCTCAATGTCTTGTGGCGAGCGACCTTGCCACTTGGTGTAGACTATCTGTTGGTTCTCACCAATATCGGGAATGGCATCTATGTGGGCGGTCTTCACACAAAAAATCGCGAGCAAAAACAGCGCACAGAAACCACACACCACTAGAGCACGATAACGAACTATTGCTGTGATAAATTCAGTTAGCATTTAACGATAATCATGAAACAGCTGTGCTTGTGCGTCTAAAAGAAAATTGCCTTCCAAGACGACCTGTTCGCCAACCGCTAAACCCGATGTAATTTCAAGGTATTCGCTGGTTTGATAGCCGCTGGTAATAACTCTAGCTTGATAGACATGCCTATATGCAGGCGCAGTGTGCGGCACTTTCACCCATACGACTTGCCGTTTGCCTGTATCAATCACTGCCGAGCGTGGCACAACGATCGGCTCTCCGTCTAATTTTACCTGTAGCGTTGCTTCCGCAATCATTCCAGGTTTGAGCTTACCCATACTGTTGTCAATCGTCGTTCTAATTTTTAGCGTCCGTGAAGCGCTATTCAAAAACGGTGAAATAAAATCAATCGCACCGCTAATTTCGGTGTTCGGCAAGGCGATGAACCGCAGGCTGACTTCTTGGCCAGTTTTTACCAGATTGATGTCCTGCTCATAGACATCAAGTTCAACCCATACTTTTGATAAATCGTAAACCTCAAACAGTTTCGCTCCCTCTTGAAAGTATCTTCCTGCGCGTGCATGCCGCTTCTTCACAATGCCAGCTAAAGGTGAATAAAGCGTGATATGATTAGGAACTTTGTTGTTCTTGCGCCATGACTGGTATTGCCACGCCTTGATGCCCCAAAGTTTAAGTTTTTTCTCTGCTTGGGCTAGCAAGCGCTGATTATTTTTAACCAGCAGGTATTCCTCGCCAGCCGTGATCAATTGCGGGCTGTAGATGTCTACGATCGCTTCCCCTGTTCTGATAAAACTGCCCGTCGATTGGATATACACCTTCTCCACCCTACCTGCGACACGAATAGGAATGCTGCTCTCTCTTTCTTCCGACTGTAGCACCGAGCCGAGCATCCGAATTTGCTTGTGTAGTTGCTGACGCTGCACTTCATAGAGTGTGGCGTTGAAATGATTGATCTGCCCTTTTTTTAATTTCAGCATCGGCATGCCATCCGTCTGTGCGTCAGTGGTATCGGTGCTTGCTGCGGTCGCAGGCAAACTGTCTTCAGCACTGATAAGCGTTAGGTTCATGCCACAGATAGGACACTCACCAGGCTCTGATTGTTTGATATCAGGATGCATTGAACAGGTGTAATAGTCGGCAGCAACAGGTTTAGCGCTGGTCATGTTGGTTTGATGGTCGTGATGCGCATGCTCCGCATGTCCCGCATGGTCATCTGTTGCTACTGGAGGCGTAGCTGTTTGCTCACAAGCAGCTAAAACCACCAACCAAATAAATAGTATAACTCTAGTCATAAAGCCTCTCACCGTTGACATACTTGTATTGTAATTGTTGGTTAGCGAGTGTTGCTTGCAGTTGCAGGCGTTGCAGCTGAATGCTCTGTAATTTTAGCTCGGCGGCAAGCAGTTCACGGTAGGTTAACCTTGCGAGCTTGTAAGCCACAAAAGCTAAATGCTTGGCATCAGTAGCTAATCGCAACATATCAGTGCGCAATATCTGCAACTGCCCAATGATGCTCGCTTGTGATGCTTTTGTTTGCTTGAGCTTGCTTGCTTTCAACTTACGGTAGTCGGTGAGCGCAGCTCTAGCTTGTGCCAATTGCGCACGGTACTTTTGTAGATGAGCATTATGCTTTTTGCTAATTGGTATCGGCATCGCTATCATCACCGCCAGCATCGGCATGCCATTCATCTGGGTATACGATGATGATAATTTTAGATCTGGAATACGAGCAAGGCTTGTGGCTTTAACCGCAGCTGTTGTCTGCTCGATGCGTGCCTGCATAGAAAATTCCTGATAATCAGCACTGGGGTCTGTCGTTTGCTCTAGTAATTGCCAAGGCACGGCCGTTATCGCTTTAACTTCATCGCCGCACAAATAGGCTAGTATCGCTTGTTGCGCTTTAACTTTATGCTCCAGTGCATGGAGGTCTGAATCTAACTCCGCACGCCGCAAGTCGATGTCTAGCAAAGCACGCTGGTCGATTTTGCCGTTGGCATAGAGGCGTTTGCTAACTGCTAGAGCCTTTTGTGTCCAGTCGCGATTATTTTGTAAGATTGTTTTGGTGGCGGCTAACTTGCGTAGGGTTATCAGTGTTTGCCACAGTTGATACTGTAGTTGCCGATGTTGTGCGAGTCGTTGATAATACAAGGTGGCGCTGCTCGCTTGTTGCCGAAGATACTTGTGCTTGTTGGTAAGCGGTATCCTCTGCATGATGCCGATTTTAAAATTTTTGGGCGCTGTTTTGATCTGTGCGCTGCTAACTTGCAACTCTGGGTCTTGCCAAGCACTGGCAATCTCACTCTGAAAATCCTGTGCAGTTTGGGCTTCAGCAAGCGCTTGCATCTTCGGGTGTTGATGAAGCTTGGTCGTCACTTCGCTGAAGGTGAGTGCGCAAGAGCATGGCATAATCGCAAGCAGTATGATATTTCGCATGCTGTTATTAAAGGCTGACATGAGTATCGCAACTCTTGACAAGTTATCCTTGCTTGGTATTACGATTATAGCATGCTTGGTGTGACGAAAATTTTCAGAAACTTTACATGCACAAAGTTATAGCCTCTATGTCGTCTGACAGTGAGCATGACACCCAACGAACCGATGCGCAATTGATGCGGCGTTATGTTGCGGGGGACTTCCAAGCTTTTGACAAGATCTATAGTCGTTATCACCAGCGTGTGTATTCGTATCTTTGTCGGCGTTTACCAAGCAGACCGCAAGCTGATGATGTCTTTCAGAACGTGTTCATTAAGTTTCACAGGTATCGTGCTCGTTACGATGAACGGTATCCAATGATGGCTTGGATTTATACGATCACTAGATGTGAGTTGCTTGATTATTTGAAAAGGCAACGACGATTTGCCGATGACCCTGCGCTTGAGCTGCCGTATTTGCCATCATCAGCGCAGTGTGAAGATAGTTTGCTCAACCTTGACTTGGAGAAGCGGCTGTCTGTATCGGAACGTCGGGTGCTTAAGTTGCGCTATCTTTCGGAATTAACGTTCAAACAAATCGCAGCTCGCTTGCGTTTGTCGCATGTTGCCGTGCGTCAGATAAGTTCCCGCGGTCTGCGCAAATTGCGCTTGAAGTATGGAGCAAGAAATAATTCATAACGACTTTACACAGTTTTCTAATAACGATTGCCCGCACCGTCCGCCGTTAGCGATAAAGCATCGGTTGTTTAGAAAAATTAAACGTGAACCGAGCCAAGCACGCACCTTTGCGTCGCTGTTGTGGGTGCAGGCAATTACTGGACTGTTTACTCTGCTCGTCTGTCCGCAACTTGGGGTTGGATTCGGCAGCGATGGTTTGATGCATAGGGTTCTATCGTATGTTGATCTGCATTTCGGTGCGTTAGTCTGCACCTTCCTATGTAGTATTGTCTTTATCGCCCCTGGGGTGGTGGTTGCGACGACTGCTTTGCCACGACCACTGGTTGCGAACATCAGGATCTGGCACTGTGCTGGTGTTGCGGTGCTTCTGTTGTTGCCGCTGGCGACGATCGCCCAAGCCAGCATGATGACAATAGCTGTATGGTTGCTGGGTTCTTTGGTTGCCAGTGTGCCATGCGTTTATGTAAAGAATTTTTTATGTAGTGCTAATCTGGGGCAGAGATAACAAATTGAAACAGGCATTATTTATTTTCGGGGTGCTACTGCTACTGATTAGTGGGTTGTTGTTTAGTGAACCTCATAGCAAGGTTGCCTGTGTTGCGATAGTGATGGCGCTATGGTGGGTGTTTGAAGTCTTGCCGCTCGGCGTAACCGCACTGATTCCTGTCGTTGCTTTTCCATTGCTGAATATCATGAGTGCCAAGGCCGTCGCACCAATTTATATGAGTTCAATCTTGATGGTGTTTATCGGTGGATTTTTGGTCGCTATTGCGATGCAGAAGTGGCAGTTACATCGGCGTATTGCGTTGAAGATCATCACTACCTTTGGCAACTCACCGCAACGTTTGATTCTTGGCTTTATGCTTGCCAGCGCTTTTCTTTCAATGTGGGTATCAAACACGGCGACGACAGTGATGATGGTTGCAATCGCATTGGCGGTCATCAAACACTGTGAGGATAAGATCGGGGTGGGTATTGATTCACGTCTGTTTGCTTCAACGTTGATGCTTGCGATCGCACATGCGGCATCGGTGGGTGGTATTGCCACGCTTGTTGGCACACCGCCGAATCTTGCCTTCACTCGTATCTATGAAATAAGTTTTGGTCAGACGGTATCG
>JAPPIL010000224.1 GCA_028877195.1 Pseudomonadota bacterium | reverse complement strand
TTGCCATGTTCGATCGGAGTGCATGAAGTCTGCGAAGCTCACGCTCCTCGCATAATAAAGAATAGGCATTACTTATGCAACAAAGCCCGGCTTACCCCGATCTAATAACTGCATACGACTACACAGGTATAGCAAGAGATGTCGCAAGAAAAAACAAATTTACGGGTGAAGATTAATCAGCATTGCACCGACTCCTCTGCTCGCACGATACCATCATCGCTCATACAGTCATTGCCATCACCATCATTGACCTTATCTTCGCAATTCATTGTGCCGCGCACCGATCTGCTCTTAACCTCTTTCTTTGGTGTCGTTGTCGGCTCACAGCTCAAACCCGCACAAGGCTGGTCTGGCAACCGACAGTCGGTGGTCATGTCGCAGGTTCGAGTTGGAAATACAAATTTATTCATGCAGATGGTGCTTGGGTCTGGCTTTGTTACCCAAGCTGTGCACTTGCCCCTTTTGGGAGCATCGCAAACGCATTGATCGTTACAAGCCCCCATGCGTTCGGTTTCGGTTTCAGTATCGGTATCAGTTTCAGTATCAGTATCAGTTTCAGAGTCAGTATCGGTTTCAGAGTCAGTATCAGTTTCAGTATCAGTCGGGCATAGCGGCAATGGCGGCACACATTCAGCATGATTAATGCGTCCCCGCTCACCACCAGCATCATCGCTAACAGGGGCTGCGGTATGCTGGTTACAACTGATTAAGATTAACAGCAGAATCACTCTCATGCCTGTATCTCGGTAACATTCATAGACAACTTTAGTTTTTTGTGAGTTTAGTTAAACACACCAACTGCATCGTAGCCCGACATATTTGGCATGGATGCAAAAACTTGTTTCAATTTCATCAAGCCTCCTATACAACCCGCCGCACGGTAAGAAATAATTTGTTCAACATGTTCATCTGGGAGGGTGTCTATGCGTTCTGCATTGAAAGTGTGTTCAGTTATGTTGTTGTCGCTGTGCTTGGCTACCAGTGCACAAGCGAGTGGGAATTTAGTCAGCAGCAAGGTGATGGGTGCTGTCAAGGGTGTGATGAAAGCCACTGCTACTGCTGGTGCGGTTGCTTTATTGGTATGTGGTAGCACTGGTTGCGACCAGACAGGTCAGGGCAAGGTCGCCGACATGGTTATGGCGGTTGAAAAAGATGGCGGCGAGATGATGGTCAAAATCGGCATGAACTACGATGCCCGTTATGACATCAATGCTTGGACTGGCGCACAGCTGGCTGTTGATGAAATCAATGCCGCAGGTGGTATCCACGGCATGGAAGTAGAACTACTAGCTCGCGACAACATGAAGGATTTAGCGCAAAGTATCGCGTTGACCAATGACCTTATCCATAACCATAACGTCGTGGCACTGGTCGGGCCTGAGTATTCAACCCATGCGATAGAGACAGGGACGATCGCCAATGCCAACCGAGTGCCGATGATCAGCACTACCGCAACCAATCCTAACGTTGCGAGAACGGGCAAATATGTTTTCCAAGCCGCCTTTAGCGATGATTTTCAAGGTTTGTTGATGGCTAACTTTGCTATGAACGAACTCGGTGCGATGACCGCAGCAGTAATCACCGAAAGTGGCGATGTCTATTCCGAGGGCTTATCTACAACTTTTATCACTAACTTTACTGGCATCGGCGGCACACTGGTTGCACATCAACGTTATACCAATGGTGATACTGATTTTAGCAGCCAGTTAGCGGCAGTGCAGGCATCAGGCGCTGATGTTGTGTTTGTGCCTGGTTTCATGCCCGAAGTAGCGCTACTCGTTAAGCAAGGTAGAAGCATGGGCATTGAAGCAAACTTCATCGGTGCTGATGGTTGGGCTAATGATGATTTGGTTAAGATCGGCGGCGAAGCGATGGAAGGCACGCACTTTTCTAGCCACTTCTACTCTATCCCTGAAATCGGTTTGAGCAATAGGACGATCCAGTTCATCCATAGCCACATCGATGTCTATGGTGAAAGACCTATCTCACGCTCGGCACTTGGCTACGATGCAGTCTATCTCATTGCGCAGGCAATAGAACGTGCTGGCAGTTTGGAAGGGGCAGACATCATCGCTGAAATCGCTGCGACCTCTGACTACGACGGTGCAACATTCATCTCTGGCTTCGGCCCTGAAGGGCATGCGAGAAAGGCTGCCGTTGTCGAAACAGTGCGTGATGGCGCAACCGTGTTTCACAGTTTAGTGCGACCGTAAGACCTTAAGATACGAGAGGTGTTACGCTCTACGAGCGACTAACACCTCTCGTTATAAAAAATAAGGAAAGGTGATGCCCACCAATCACCCATATCAAAACCTTCCAAACTTTTTGAAAAAAGTTTGATCAAAAACTTTTAGAAAGAGAAACAATAGGTGAGAGCAGAAACATGCCTTTTAGCATATTCAGGAGCAACGACATTGTGTTCATACATTATCTATCTCAAATACAAGTGCCTTAAGGCACTTGTATTTGAGATAGAGTTAACAGTCGCCGATAGGCGCAAGTTGTATAGTCGTAAGACAGATGTTGGTATCTATCAGAATCAGGAAAAATTATTTTCGCTTCGAGCGCTCGTGAGAACGAAAAAATTTGTTCCTGATTCAAACCAGCATATGTCTTTAGGACGATAGGGGGAGAGCAGGAACATGCCAAAAGGCATGTTCAGGAGGGGGAACTCAAGTGAAATGAGGTAAATACCAAGTTTACTTGGTATTTCCGAATGAGCGCAGAGTCTGTTGCTCGTAGAGCGACTAACCCTCTCGTATAAAAAAATATGGGAGATTAATTATGAAGGTGAGTAGATGTTTTTGTTTATTGTTACTCATTATCTCTCTGTCAAACCCTGCGGCTGCCAATAAAACAACTGGGTTAGTTAAAACCGCGGCAACCAAATTAGCAAACAGGGCGCTATTGCTCGGCACGTCTTTAGTTTTAGCTTGTGGGCTTATCGCCTGCGACGAGCCAAATTTACGCCAAGAGCTGTTTGATGCAGGCGTCATCGCCACCCCAGAGGATGAGAGCGCTATCCTCAAAATCGGCATGTCTTACGATGGCACCGCAACAAGCAACCCTATGTCGGGCGCACAGTTAGCGGTTGATCAAATAAATGCTGCTGGCGGTATCCATGGCTTAAACCTACAGCTCGTAGCTCGCGATAACCTGGGCGATAGTGTTGCGAGTTATGTCGTAGCTGAAGAGTTAGTGGTTGATGAAAGAATTCAAGCTTTCATCGGCTCATCCACCTATGCGCAGCTAGTGGCTGAAGTTGCGCACCGCTATGAAGTTCCAATGCTGACGACGATAATTACCAATTCAAGTGTTACAGCATCAGGCAACTATATCTTCATGGCAGCCTTCTCAAATGAGTTTCAGGGACAAGAACTAGCTCGGTTTGCTCGCAATGACCTAGAAGCAACACGGGCAGCAATAATTTCACAAGACCGTAAGGCTTATGCCAGAACATTAGCGCAACATTTTACCACCACCTTTGGCGATGAGGGGGGCAACCCAATCACCGTGCATGAGAAATATCTCGCTGGCACAACAAACTTTACCGAACAATTGCGGGCAGTGGCATTATCTAAACCAGATGTCGTGTTTGTAGCGGGCATAACGCCTGAAGTCGCACTCATTGTTAAGCAAGGTAAGGCAATGGGAATAAAAGCCACTTTCATCGGCGCTGATGGTTGGGCAAGCGATGACTTACTCGCATTCGGTGGGCAAGCTTTGAACGGTAGTTTTTTCTTGGATCATTTCTCGGCAACCAACGACCAAGCAAGTGCGGAAGCTAGACAGTTCATTGCCGACTATGCTGCGGCTAACGGCGGTGATCTACCCTCTTCGCCAGAAGCACTAGCATACGATGCCGTGCGTATCATCGCCCAAGCATTGGAACGAGCTGGCAGTATCTATGGCGATGCAATTCGTGATGAGATTGCAGCAACAGAGGGCTATAGCGGCGCAACGCAGTTAGCTGGCTACACCGACGATCGCCAAGCTATCAAGTCGGCGGTCATCAATAGCATCAAAGATGGTAAAATAATTTTCTACAAGGCATTGCCTGTTGACCTGCCCGCCGAGACCGTGCCAACGGATGCAGCTGCTGACCATGCTGAATAGAGTGTGGCAGGCACGCCAAGCTAGTCAGCAAAAAAAACTATATCCTCATCATCTTCAACAAGATGGTATCTGTCGCGCAAAATTTTCTGGGCATAGCTTGGGGAGTTGCGAAGTCTGTCTATTTCAGCAGCTAAACGTTTATTGCCGATGGTAAGTTGATCGATATGCTGCCGCAATGTCTCGGCGCTACGGCGAAGATGATAGCTGTGGGTAAGCGAACTCTCGCCACGCCATACACCAATCAACAACACAATAATACCAAAGGCAATAAGAAGTCGTAGACCCATTTCAAAAATCTAGCCTGACCTTTGCCCTAGCGTTGCCGACGACCAGTCGCATTTGCTCGGCATTGTAGGTTGGCTTGAAAATCAGCAAATACTCTCGACTCCAAGGTGTAATACCCTGAAAAAACAACTCTAGCTTGGTCTTGTTACTAATACGCTTGATAATCGCAGGCGTTAGCGAAACTTCACCAGACTGTAGCCGCACTGTCCAGAAGAGCGGGTCGTTAAGCTCCACTTCACTCGGCGACTCAAGGGTAACGAGGAATGCGATCTGCTGCTGGTGCTCATTGCTAGCATTCAACAAACTGTCTGTCTCTTCAGCGATGAAGCTATGGCGTTGGCGGAAGGCATTTAAAAACGCCTCGGTTAGGAGCGTTGCTTTGACACTGAACTGATGCGTTAAGTTGCGATATACCCGTGAGGCACGGGTAGCATGCCGATAGACACGTGCGTAGCTGTTGTCTTTGTGGATGCTGGGCAAGGTTTGCACCCGCGCATCCAACATGTGCATGCACCCTGTCGTCAACATGAGTAGAGCGCAAGCTTTAGCCAGTAACGCGATTACGCCCAGAGCTTTTGGATGCGTAGAGATTTTGGTCTGCTTTTTCAAGAAAACTCTCTGCTGTGACTACGGTGCTATCAAGTTGCTGAATGCCAAGTGAAACCGTCTGGCGATGCTCAACCGTGCGATCATTTAGATTGAGATTGTAAACATGTGTAGCGATAGCACGGCGGATGCGTTCGGCCATCTCACGGCAGGTCGCGATAGTGGTGTTCGGCAAAATAATGACGAACTCTTCGCCACCGAAACGACCAAAGGTGTCATCCTTGCGAATTACCGATGACACGATCTTTGCCGTATCACGCAGGACGACATCGCCGTTATTATGCCCGAAATTATCATTTGTGCGTTTGAAATGATCCAAGTCAAAGTAAATGAGCGACAGGGGCTGACCTCTGTTGCGATGCTGGGTGAACTCACTCGCTAGAGTATCAAGCAGGTATTTTTTGTTGAATATCTGGGTG
The DNA here is from genome assembly GCA_028877195.1 of Pseudomonadota bacterium. Lineage (GTDB taxonomy): Bacteria > Bdellovibrionota_B > Oligoflexia > Oligoflexales > JAPPIL01 > JAPPIL01. The sequence continues at coordinate 2,176 of JAPPIL010000224.1, read as the reverse complement.
CCTGAATCAATCGTTGCCATACGATAAATTTTATCTTGGATAATGCCATCAAGATTGTTGTGCGAAAAAAACTTCAACAATACTGTGCCTAAACGCAGGATATTGCCATCGTTGATGGTCGTGGGGCTGGTTATGCGCTTGTCATTTACAAATGTGCCGTTAGCGCTACCGAGATCGACGACTAGGGTGCCGCTATCGCTGTTTTTAAATTGCACATGCTTACGTGAAACGCTTTGCTCGTCGATGCGAATGTCTGCATCGGGCGACCTGCCTGCCACATATTGCGCTTCGTTCAAATCAATCTTGTAGCACCTGCCGACCCGCACACCACTGTATTGAATCAGTGAAGCGATGCGTTTTTTCTCACGCCTGTCTTGGTCGGCGTAGACGGTAAATTCTATATCATCGGCAATGATTGTCTTGTCGCCGTGATTGTCTCCCTGCATCGGCTTTCAACTTCCTTTCATCATCAGATTATAGCATACCCGAACATTCAAATAGACAATCGAGGAACAAGTGAACTTACTCCCTCAATCGGAATGCAGAATGTCTCTAGTGGCTCTGCCACTAGGCGCATGCCCATATTACCATCCCAATAATCGTCGGATGACGCAACGGACTTTAGCCCAACACCAGTATACAAGACGATAAATCTTGCTCTGTAGTTTGTATCTGCCATACTGGTGGCGACTGCGGAGCATGCGATTGGAGGGGAAATGTTTGGGATACTCGTTGCTGGTTTGCTCTTGCTAGGCAGCATTAGCATACATGCTGGTTTGCGTTATTACTCCCAAGATTTGCTAGGTTTGTTGAATTTGCGCCATGACTTGTTGCTAAACCCAGAGTCTGCTATCGACTCGCATTGCCAAGCAAAAAGACAAGCACCTACGACAAAGGCAACATGCTCAACGACCGTCGCGACACGCAAATCTGCTGATGTTTGTGCCGAGCCGCTAGCTTCATTCACGCCACGCCGCTACTACTATCTACGACATCGTTGTTTGATGGCGATTGAGTTGTCCCTGCTACGATAAGTGTTGCGATAAATTTTTTGTTTGCGAAGAAATGTTTGCTGTCTCCGTAAACAAACTAACTAAACATTCTCACCAAACTACCGAGATGTCGGGCAAAGGTAGTGCTTTTAAAATAATTTTTGGATGGCTGTGAAGACTATTTTACTCATAACTTTCTCGTTCACCGTCTTGGTTTGGTGCGGTGATACCTCCGAAGATAAGACCAGTGGCAGCTCTAACAGCCTGCCCTACGCAACGATAAGTGTCAGCAGTTTGCCGACAGGCGGCAAAACCTCGCAAGCAAATATGACCTTACGAGTTCTCGCCAAAAACGACATCAGCACTCACTACGCCTACAAGTTTCTTGATGGTCGTGTTGACTGTTCTACCGTCTCGTTTACTGCCTACACACCGATAAGCGATCCGATCAAAATAAATGACACAGGCAATGCTGGTGAAAAAACTATCTGCCTATCAGGTCGAGGCAATGATGCAAACAACAACCATGTTTTCCAACAGCACCCGACGCAAATCACCTTCCTTAAAGTTAACGATATCGAAGCTAGCGACAGCGTTAGGGTTATCTCAAGAGGCATACCACAAGTGTCTTGTAATGACACAATCACCGCTAACATTGATGTCGATACGGGCAGTAAAGCAACGGCATTTAAATGGTGCTTGATCAAGAATAGAATCACCGACACCTGCTTAAGCTGTCGCTACAGCGACCAATTTGCCCTTGCCGAACATGGCACAATCAGACTAACTAATCTCGGCAATACTGGTGAAAAAGAACTATGCTTGAGGGGTGTAAGTGGCACAGATGAACAGTTCCCCGCCAGTTCTTATGTCTGGCAAAAGACCGATACTGGCACAGCCACAATCAACACCGTCATCAATCAATATGACCCCAGCAATGAGCAAACGATTAAGGTTGACGGCAGTTGCTCGGTAACGCATTACAGATACTACTACCACGAACACAAGGAGTATCATGTCCCCTGCCCTGACCCCGAACTGTTCAGCTACCAACGCTCGGTCAGGGAGGACTTGGTATTCCCAGATGTGGTCAACAACGCAGGTCTCTACAAAACCCTATGTATCGTCGGCACTGACTCAAGAGGAAATATCAACCAGCCCATTCCCAACCGCTTGGCTTGGAT
>JAPPIL010000032.1 GCA_028877195.1 Pseudomonadota bacterium | reverse complement strand
GAAAGCCCTCCGCATACTAAAAAGGAGAGATGTTAGTTATGCAACAAAGCCGGGTTTGGGAGGATATCTGGATGCCTTAATTTGCTTGTTGTATGCTTCCTCCCAAAAATAAATGAGTCATTGGGCGTAGCCCAAGCTTGCCGTTTCTCGCTCCGCTTGGGGTTTGGCGTTTTTTATTGTCTTTTATCGGTGCTTGTGTTCATACAGCACCATGTATTGTCATCAGATGAGCGCCTTAAGGCACTCATCTGATGACAAGTAAATAGTCGCCAATAGGCGATTATCTTGTTTGTATCCAAGACTATTATGTGTTAGCCGCCATGTGTGGGAATATATCATAAGAATTACTATACTAGGTTCAGGAACATCCACAGGTGTGCCGCAAATAGGTTGCGATTGCGATGTATGCAAAAGCCCTGAACCGAAAAACAAACGCACCCGTGCCTCTATCCTCGTGTCGTTGACGAGCACCAAGCATATTATCATTGACACTGCGCCTGAATTTAGGTTGCAAATTTTAAAGACTGGCATCAAGTCCATAGCTGCCCTGATGTATACGCATGTGCATGCAGACCATTGTCATGGCTTTGATGATGTGCGGGCGTTTGAGTTTGGGAAACACAAACCAACCGTGCCAACCCCATGTTACATGGACAAGGGGTTTATTGCGGAGTTTGAAAATAAATTCAGCTACGTGTTTAAGACTAACAATTACGGTGGGGTGTTACCGCATGTGCAGTTGCACCCCATCCCTACTGCTAGTTTCACCGTTGCAGGGGTTGAGGTTGCGACGTTGCGTTTACCACATGGCAAGGTGCAGACCAATGCCTATCGGTTCGGTGATTTCGCTTATGCGACAGATTTCAAAACCTTCCCCCCTGACGCAATCGATGCTTGGCGAGGCAAGATAAAGACGATGGTTATCAGTGGTGTGCGGTTCAATCCCCACCCTACCCACAGCACCGTCAATGAGTCGGCCGCGATTTTACAAGAACTTGCGGTAGAAAAAGGCTATATCACACACTTGTCGCATGATATTGACTACTACAAGCATCGGGATGTTTTGCCTGCTAATGTTGAGTTTGCTTACGATGGCTTGGAGATTGAATGCTAATTTTTTACGAGAGATCGTTAGTCGCTCTCTCGTGCTCTCACCCCTATCGTCTCAAGACATATGCTGGTTTGAGTCAGAACAAACTTTTTATCGTTCGTATGACTCACGACAAAATAGTTTTTCTGACTATGATAAAGCCCAACATCTGTCTTGCGGACAAGCCAAGTATATCTTGGCACAAGCCACTGTATGGCAACAGACACATTTGTGTGCGAGGAAGCTTTCCCGTCTTTGTTGCATAAGTAATGCTTATTTTTTGTTTACGAGAAGGCGTTAGTCGCTCTATGAGCGACAGACGCTGCACTCACTCGCAAATAGAAAGGAGAAACAAAACATGCTGATTGGTATCCCGAAAGAAACAAAGGATTGCGAATATCGTGTGGCTATAACACCTGGTGGTGTCCAAGCTCTCAAAGCTCATGGTCATAAAGTATTGATAGAGAACAATGCGGGACTTGGATCGGGGATTACTAATGCTGAATTCAGCACCGCTGGAGCAGAATTGGTAGGCAGTGCGGCGGAAGTTTGGCAACGTGCCGATATAGTAATGAAAATAAAAGAACCGCAGGTGAGTGAATATGGGTTCTTGCGTGCTGAACAAATCCTTTACACATATCTACACTTGGCAGCACAACCGCAATTAACGAAAGTTTTATTAGACAAGGGTGTTACCAGCGTCGCTTATGAAACGATAGAGTTGGACAACGGCACATTGCCCTTGTTGACACCGATGAGCGAAGTTGCTGGGCGTATGGCAACACAAATTGGAGCGCACTGTCTAGAAAAAAATAGCGGCGGCAAAGGTATCCTGCTCGGTGGTGTGCCTGGGGTGCAGCGTGGACATGTGGTAATTATCGGCGGTGGTGTCGCTGGTTCTAACGCCGCAAAGGTGGCACTGGGAATGGGAGCGAGGGTTACGATCATCGACATCGATGCCAAACGCCTTGCCTACTTGGATGATGTGTTCTTCAATCGCATCGACACGATGATGTCGTCGGCTGAAAACATTTCTGCCGCAGTGCGCACTGCCGACCTACTCATCGGCACAGTTTTGGTTACTGGCGCAAGAGCACCCGTGCTGGTTAGCACCGAGTTGATTAAGTCGATGGAAGCAGGTTCAGTCGTAGTTGATGTGGCAATCGATCAAGGTGGTTGTATTGAAACATCAAAAGTTACAACCCATGCTGAACCTGTATTCAAATGCCATGAAGTCATGCACTACGGCATTGACAATATCCCTGGCTGCGTCCCCCGCACGAGTTCCTATGCAATCACCAATGTAACGCTACAATACGCACTGCTGCTAGCAGATATGGGCTATACGGACGCAATCAATGCTTCTCCCGCCCTACGCCGTGGAATCAATACCTATGGCGGTAAGATAACTCACCCTGCCGTCGCTGCCACCGCGGGGTAAAGATTGTTAGCTATGCAAATGTGCTCTTCGGCATGTTTGCAAAAGCTGAACGCAGAGTCGGTTGCAAGCCCAGTTGGCGAGCGTGGGTCAGTATGCGTTGATAATCAGCTTCAATCGTTGCCCCAGCCATCTCGGTAACTTCATCAGCAAGGGGAATATCAAAGTCATCAGCGCCAAACGCCAGCCCTCGTAGTGCGTCGGCGTTTTTGGTCAACACCGAGGTGCGGATATGCTTGAAATTATCAAGATAGATGCGACATATCGCCAACCAGCGCAGGTATTCTGCGGTGGTGATCTCGTAGCCACCCAAGCGATTATTCTCTGGCTTATATGTCCAGCAGAGAAAGCTCGGCATCGGTATGTCTTGCTGGTCTTGAAATTCACGCAACCGCTCAAGATGACCGATACGTTCAGCTAATGTTTCATCAAAACCGATAACCATCGTTGCGGTTGAAGAGATGCTAGCCGCAAGGATTGCCTGCTGCGCATCGTAATAATCTGCCACCGAGTACTTGCCCTTACTGTGGCGTTGCCTAAAACTATCAACCAACACCTCTGCACCACCACCTGTAATCCACTTAACACCAGCCGCACGCAAAATCTTTGCCCCCTGCAAATAGGAAAGCTTTGATATTTTACAAGCAAACATAAATTCAGCCACCGTCATCGCAAAGAATGTCAAACGATGACCATAACGAGTATGAAGCTCTGCGAACAGCTGCTCGTAGTTTCCTATCTTTAGCTTGGGATTAAAGCCGCCGTTAAAGGCGATTAGGTCAACATCTAAATCGATGAAACTCTCTATTTTCGCACACAACTGGGCGGTGGACAGCAGATAGCCGCCAGCCTGATGCGGGAAGCGGAAAAACGCGCAAAAATCGCAATTGGCAATACACACATTGGTGTAATTGACTATTGCCATAACTAAGTAGGTAGCGCAGGTAGGCTGATGGTAGCGGGTCTTGACCGCAGTAGCCAATGTCTGTAGCTCATCGAGGCTAGCATGGGTATACAGGTGCTTTGCTTGGTCGGCATTTATGCGCTCGCCCGCCAACACCGAGGCCTTGATAGAGTGAGTTTGTTCTGAAACAATCACCCCTGAACTTTCGCCTTTAGCCTCAAGTAAAGCAAGCGATTTTTGCCGATGCAGCGCTTACCGCCGCCGACAATAGCCAAACTGAATTACTAAAAACACCAAATCTATAAACCTACCCGCACTGCGGTTGGTTGACTCATCAGTGTATACTGCTTGCGAGCGGGTTGGTGGAGATTATCACTAACCACCTGCACTCCAAGCGATAACGTGCGGGTAAATAGCTGGCGGGCGGCGTGGAGCGGAAACTGGAGATTGATGCTCTTGCCCGCTGGCAACCGTGCTAGTTTATGCTCTGATAACGGTAATTGAATTTGTTTGCCAGATAGATTTTGCAGCTTGACTTGTAAACCTTTAGCAGCATGCTCGCCGCGGTTAGTAATCCGAATCGTAACACTTTCAACTTCACCCGCTGCCAAAACATCGGCGCTTGTGTAGACTTGCAGATCAAGCGTCGTTTTCGGGCGGGCACGCACAAGAACTTGATGCTGATGCTGGTCGATAACCTTGCCATCAACCGCTATACCCACATGCATGTCATATATCTGCTGGTTGGCGTAGACAGGCACTTTGAAAGTAAGCGAACCATGATGAATTGCACCAGCAGCTAAATGCCCAATCAACTCTTCATGCGTTAGCACGTCGCCAACACGCATCTGGGCATAGACGGAAACACGGCGCATCGCAGAAGAATTAGAATTGCTAATTTGGTAATCAAGCCGTAGCTCATCGCCGCTAATGACTGTTTTCGGTATTTTGGTGATGTGTAAACCCGCAGCATGTGGTTGACTGTCATCTGTTTGCCAATCAAGGCGGTGGTTATCGGCAAGCCAGTCAACAACCGCCTGCTCATAGATAGAAACATGCTCGCTCACCTTTGGTAAGATGTGTTGATAATCAGTGGTAGTAAACTGCCGATTACGCTGATGAGTTGGAACTATATCCTGTAGCGTTGCCAGTGCTGTCTGCAACACTGGGTCGTTAGCGTTTGGGTCGTCAGGTTCTAAATAGTAGGCTTTTAGTGCTGCGTGGCGAGAGGAACTTTTGAACCCATGCCCACCTATTGCCTTTGTTGTGGTTTTAGCGATTGACTGTAGCCAAATGTCAGGGCAAATTCCCTCTGTCATAATTGACCTTCCCAGCGGGGTAAAATATCTTGCGACCGTCAGCTTAACCGCTTGACCAAAAGGCAACTCAAACACAGTTTGCACCGACCCCTTGCCAAAACTTGGCTCGCCGATAACATAAGCACGGTCATGGTCTTGCAATGCGCCTGCGACGATTTCACTGGCTGATGCCGCGTCGGTGTCGATCAATACCGCCATCGGATAATCGGTCTCATGTGGCACGAATCTCGCCTGTTCATCCGAGAGACGGTTACCCGTTGTTTTTACTAAACCGCCTGCGCTGATAAACTGGTCAGCCACTTCAATCGCTTGGTCAAGTAGACCACCTGGATTGCCACGCAAGTCTAATACCACACCATAGTGCTTATTGTGTCGCAAACGAAATTCAAGCAAAGCGTCGTGGATTTCTGCTGCCGAACGCATAGAGAAGGTTTTGAGACGCAAGTAAAGAATCGGGTAGCCATTGCCAGTTTGCAGGTATTTGCTGACAACAGAATCCACCTGAACAATCGCACGGGTAATATCCACCTCAAATGGATACATATTATCTGCACGCAGCAGCGACAAGGCAATCGGTGTGCCTGGTTCGCCACGCATCATTTCCACTAAATCATCAAGCGCTACTTCGTAGACTCCGTAATTATCAATGCTGATAATTTGGTCGTCTTTCTTTATCCCTGCGAAGAAAGCAGGGCTATCTGGTAAAGGCTCAAGCACCGTAAGCACATCATCCTTCATACTTACCGACACGCCAATGCCACCGAACTCACCTTCTGTGCCTTGCTTCAACTCCTCATACTCTGATGGGCGTAACAAAATACTGTGATGATCCAAGTTTGCCAAGATAACGTTCAGCACATGGTGAACACTATCTCTCTTGTCCTGCCAAGAAAATGCCGCAGCATATTTGCGGTCGTGATACAGCCAATCAGCCACATCCAAAACTATCTTGCTAAAGCTATCATCGCTCCGCAACAGCAACCGACGCTTGCCATCATGCAATGAAAACAATGACCCTGACTGCTTCGTTTGCACTAGCCTCGTATTGCGCAACTGCTGCCAAAGCTTACTCAACATCTCGTGCGTGTTGATAGGTTCAACATAGTACTCATGCATTAGCTGCCCGACCAACTCTACTAGCAATGAGTTGTGCTCATCATAATTTGTAAAGCTAACCCGTTCAGGCGTTAGATTCTTATGATACAGGTAGTATATGGTGAAATTTATGTAAGCAAAAACAGTAAACGCCAACACACCTATAAGTGCATTTATGAACACTGAAGTTTTGTTTAGCTTTCTTGCCATGCGTTCTTTATCGGAAACACAACAAGACAATTGAGAAATATGAAGGCAAGTAATACTATGGCATGCTTTTCCTTGTTTAGTTTTGTTTTTTTATTGCCGACGCAGTTAGCACAAGCTTTTGTAGGAATTACGAGTGCCTACCCTGTTTTTGCTGTTGCTGATATTATTACCGACGCTGGCAAGCGCTGGAATACAGCGGCGGGATTCGTTTATTAGTTCAATTTACCAATTCAAGCAGGGCATTCAGCTGCCGTTGCATAGCAAAATACAAAGTATAAGCATGCCCTTGAATAAGATTAGGGCTAGGGTTTTGCGGTCGCCTAAAGACCCAAGAGTTGAAAAAATTGTGATCAAGACTCGTGGTAAGAGTTTGATGAAGATAAGTGAGCAGTTGGCAAAAAAGGGTCATACTATCTATCTTTATCAGGAGATAAAGAATGCCCTGCACAAGAACAAAAAAGAATTTACCTTAACACCAAAGATGCTCAAGCATGCTGATGAGAGGCGGCTTGAGCAGTTATATACCAGTAGGCATCATCGTCTTAAGTTGAATACAAGGAGATTAAGTTCTCGCAAGCGGATGCAGCTATTACATGAGTTGAAGTATTTTTTTGATGTTAAGTCGTTACACAGGATACGCAAAAAATTGATGCTGAAGAAGAGCATTGATATTGATAAGGATTTGTTGCCGAGCTTTGCGTCGCGGGTGGTGCGTAATTATACGATATTTCGTGGGCCTAATTGTTTTCACGCCGCACTTGCTTTTCAAGACCCTGGTTTGCCGCGTTCAAGTTTTTTGAATGTCAAGGAGGAGGTTGGTTATCATCGGGCGATGATCAACCATGATGAGTTGTGGCGTGTGTTGGATAAAAATTTTTATACGGTGCAGCCGAGTATATCTAAACTAAAATTTGGTGATATAATCGTCTTTTTCCGCATCCCGACGGATAGGGAGGAGATACCGAACTTTCGGTGGTTGAAGCATACGGCTGTGTATCTTTTCAATGATTATACGTTTTCAAAAGGTTCAAAATCTTCCAATTCGCCTTACACTGTCAAGACGTTGGCACAGGAGTGGGAAACATGGAAGCGTTTGCTGAAGAGTCCTGCAATCAAGGTGTTCAGGCGTTCAGCTCGCAACCTCAACAAGAAGCATACGGCTGATTTACAAGACTGGCTTTATTGGTAATGGCAAAGTTTGTGTTTATGCCACAACAGGTGGAAGTGGAAGTCAATGCCGATTGTAAGATATTGGTAGCGGCACGCAAGGGTAAGGTGGCGATGCGTTATGGTTGTGTATCTTGTCGTTGTGGCACGTGCGGGGTGAGGATTGCCCAGCACCCAGAGAACCTTGTGCCGATGGCTGATGATGAGCGTGAGCTGTTGAGGCAGATGCAACTACCTACCGATGGCACGATCAGGCTCGGTTGTCAGACAAAGATCAAGCAAGACACAGTGGTCGTCGATCTCGATTTTCAAGACAAGTATTCACCAGATAAGGGAATATTGTAATCCTGTATACGAGAGAACTGCCTTTTCGAGACAAACTAGCCTGCTGCTGGCATACATCTCCACTGTAGGGGGGCAATGGGCTTTGTTGCATAACTAACATCTCTCCTTTTTAGTATGCGGAGGGCTTTCCCCC